>NZ_JBHZAH010000004.1:0-95791 GCF_042754225.1 Rhodococcus sp. NPDC059234 | reverse complement strand
ACACCGCCGAGCGTCGGCGGTGTCGGCTGAACCCGCAAGTCCTTCCGCGTTTCCCTCGGCCGCGCCCGCCTGTGACGGGTTGCACTCTGACATTTGCAGCCGGTGCCTCGTCAGATAGGCAGGAGCCCACGCTCGGTGGGCGCAACGCCAGGAGAGTCTGATGACCAAGACGAACATCGACCGCATGCCCACCGAACCAGTTCACCGGGTCGTCGTCGTCGGTGCCGGGTATGCCGGGGTGCTCGCCGCCAATCGGCTGCTGTCGAGCCTGGCCAACTCCGCAGGCGAGGGTGGTGGCGTGCCGTGCAGCGTCACGGTGGTGAACCCCAGGCCCGACTTCATCGAGCGCATCCGGCTGCACGAAGTCGCGGCCGGCACCCGCGCCACCGCGGCCACCCCCCTGCGGCAGGTGTTGCACCCCGACGCCGCGCTCGTCGTCGGCAAGGTCGCGCTGATCGATCCGGACGAACACCTGGTCGAGGTGGTTGTCGACCGCACTGTCGCCGACCGCAGAGTCCAGTCCATCCACTACGACACCCTGGTGTACGCCGTGGGCAGCACCGCCGATCACTCGGTGCCGGGGGTCGACGAACACGCCTATCGAGTCGCGGATGTCGACAGCGCCGGCGCCCTGCAGTCCGCTATCGCCGCGCTCGCGGACAAGGCTCGGGTGCGCATCGTCGGCGGCGGCCTGACCGCCGTCGAAACCGCGGGCGAGATCGCCGCCGCGAACCCGCGATTGGACGTGGAGATCGTCTGCGGCGGAACAATCCTGGGGTTCATGCGGGAATCGGCCCGCCGCAGGGTCACCGCGACACTGTCGAAGCTCGGTGTGACCTGGCGTGAGGACACCCAGGTCACAGAAGTGACAAAGGATGCCATCACCACCACCGGCGGTGAGCGACTCGAGTTCGACGTGTGCGTGTGGACCGCATCGTTCGCCGTACCGGACCTCGCCTTCACCAGCGGCCTGGCCACGGACGCGGCCGGACGACTTCGGGTGGACGAGACGCTGACCAGTATCGATCACCCCGACATCATCGGTGCGGGTGACGCGGTGGTCCTTCCCTCCGACGCATACCCCTACCTGCGTATGGGCTGCGCAATGGCGTTGCCGCTGGGCGGGCACGCAGCAGCGACGATCCTCGCCCGGCTACGAGGGCAACAGCCGGAACCGTTGTCTGTCGGGTTCGTCGCGCAGTGCATCAGCATCGGCCGCAAATACGGCTACATCCAGTTCGTCCGCGCTGACGACAGCCCGCGGCCGCTGGCGCTGTCCGGACGCATGGGCGCCCGCTTCAAAGAGGCAATCTGCTCGATGACATTGAACAGCCTGATCAAAGAACAGACCCGCCCAGGCGCCTACAAGGCCCCCAAGGGCCCCAAGGCCGCCGCGCCGACCGGCGACGACCGGGTGCGGCGATGACCTACTCCGCGTCGGATGCTCGTACCGGAACCGCTGCAACACAACTCCGGCGCAGCAGTGCGCGTGGCAGCTACGGGCGGGGCTACCGCGGCGGACTCGCCATGTGGGCAGCAGTCGGTCAGCGGATCAGCGGAATGGTGATCTACATCTTCCTTCTCGTCCACGTCGCCGACAACCTGATGCTGAGGGTGTCACCCGACGCCTACAACGAGGTGATCGCGTCCTACAAGACCATCGTCATGGCGATCGGCGAGATCGGACTGGTCGCGGCCTTGCTCGGGCATGCCTTCAACGGGATCCGCATCGTGCTCATCGACCTGTGGAGCAAGGGACCGCGGTACGCCCGGCCGATGCTGTGGGCAGTGATCGCGCTCTGGGCCGCGCTGATGGTCCCGTTCCTTGCCCGCCACCTGAGCCACTACATCTAGGTCTGCGAGGGAATCCACATGTACGCGAACGGCTCTACACCCCACATCGCCACTCCGACAGCTCATCGTCACAACAACTTCGAGAAGCATGCGTGGCTGTTCATGCGCGCCTCCGGTGTGGTGTTACTCGTGCTCGTGCTCGTGCACGTCTATGTCAATCTCGTGGCAGGCGACGGCGTGCACAAGGTCGACTTCGCGTTCGTCGCCGGGAAGTACGCGAGCCCCTTCTGGCAGCTGTGGGATTTCGGCATCCTGTGGCTGGCCGTGTTGCACGGAACCAACGGCATCCGGGTGATCATCTGCGACTACATTCGCCCGGCCATGACCAGATGGGCTCTCACGACGACGGCCTACGCAGCGGCCGCGCTGATGCTCGTCGCGGGCACCTACACGATCTTCACGTTCGACCCCTGCATCGCATCCGCTGGGAATCCGCCGGCCGTGTGCGCAACACCGCATTGAGAGGAGTCACCGATGAGTCTGGGGACTGGGTTCGAGATCGCACTTGCCGTAGCGGCGGTCGCGGTCATCTCCTTCACCGTATTCGTCATCTCCAACGTCTTCCGCAACTGAGCTCGGAGGGCGTCCGTGAGATCGAAGTCAACCGTGTTCGCCGGCGCTGCCGCGGCAATGATCGGCTGTAGCTGCCTGCTCGTCCTTTCCGCCCAGATGTTCGCGGCCGGATCACCACTCGCCGCGATGCTGGCTGTCGGGATGGCAGCGACAGCCGCGATCATCGCACTCCTCGTGTGCCTCCAGATTCGGTACGCGCTCGGCGCCCAGAAACTGGCAGACTCGGATCCGCCAGGCCTGCGTCTACCGGATGATGGCGCGCGACCCGACGGGAACAGCACGACGAACACGGCCGGCCGTCCACCACGAGTGCTGCCCGTATCGGACAGGCCTTCCAGCCGTAAGGATCAACGATGAACCTGACCACCGATTCTCCCGACTACCGGCACCTGTTCGGGGTCGCGTACAGAATTCTCGGCTCGGTGCACGACGCCGAGGACGCGATCCAGGAGGGCGCCATCCGGTGGCACTCCCTGTCGCCGCATGACCGCGCTCTGATCCGAGAACCACTCGCGTGGATGACCCGTGTCGTCAGCAGAATCTGCCTCGATCAGCTCGGGTCCGCGCGTGCGCGCCGTGAGTCCTATGCCGGGGTCTGGTTGCCCGAGCCCGTCCCCGGGATCATCGGCCCGACCGACCCGACATCGAGACCGCAGGACCCAGCCGACGCGGTCACGCTCGACGAGTCGGTGTCACTGGCGTTGCTTCGCGCGATGGAATCGTTGACACCGGGCGAACGAGTGGCCCTGATCTTGCATGATGTATTCGGCCTGCCCTTCGCGGAGATCGCCGACATCGTCGGTCGCACTCCGCACGCGTGCCGGCAGCTCGCATCGGCCGCGCGCCAGCGCATCCGCTCCGGGCCACGATTCCAGTCGGACAACGCCGAACGGCAGCAGGCGGTGTCAGCTTTCACTCGCGCCTGCACCACCGGCGATCTCGAGGAACTGATCGGCGTGCTGGCTCCCGAAGTCGTTGTCCGGTCCGATGGCGGCGGGATGGTCAACGTGGCCCGCGTTCCGGTCACCGGAGCGGCCCGCGTCGCTCAGTTCCTCCTCGGCATAGTCCGCGTGCGAGAGGCCCACGGCGAGCACATGGTCGTGCGGGATGCCATCGTCAACAACCGCACCGGACTGGAGATCTCGATCGGTGACCACGTGATCGCGGTCATGGACCTGGCCGTCGTCGACGGTCGCGTCGCAGAGATCGCGATCGTGATGAACCCGGACAAGCTCGGCTCATGGACCAACGGCTGATTGGATTGCGGTTGGTCGATGAGGCTGGCGTGATGATGGAGCGGTCGGTCGGGAGAGCGCTGGCTGTGTCACCGAGGATTTCCGGCCGCTTGCCGGTCCGGCCTCCGGTCCTCGACTGCCAGCAGATGAACCCGCGGCTACATCTGCTGGCGACGATGGGTAAACGCGACCTCCTTGCCCGACGTGCGCCTTCAGCCCTCACAAGGGGAAAGCTCGACTGGCTGATGCGCGCGGCAACGACGGTTCGGACCGGCCCAGTTCGCACATCGGCATGGACGATCCCCGGGCATGCCGGCCCCTTGGCTGCCCGCTTGTACGAACCGGAAGACGGAGCACCGTCGCGGCCGCTGCTGGTCTTCGTGCACGGCGGTGGCTGGCACGTCGGCAGCGTTTCAGGCTACGACAACACGCTGCGGTTCCTCGCCGATCGTGCCGGAGTCTCGGTTTTCTCGGCAGACTATCGGCTGGCTCCGGAGCACCCGTTTCCTGCCGCATTCGACGACGCCGGCGCGACCTTCCGTTATGCGGTCGACCATGCCGACCAGTGGGGTGTCGATCCCGCCCGCATCGGAATCGGCGGTGACAGTGCGGGAGGCAATCTTGCCGCTGCCGTCGCACTCGCGGCAGACGCTCGCTATCGGCCCGCGGCGGTCGCATTGCTGTACCCGGCGCTCGACTGGGACCTGGATCGCTACCAGTCGACGGCGATGTTCTCCGTCCCGCTCGATGAAGGCTGTGTCCGTCGCGCGATGCGGTGGTATGCGCCAACCTCGCACGAACAGACAGATCCGCACTTCTCAGTTCTGTCTGCCACCGATTTGTCGCCGATGCCACGCACCTACGTCGCGACAGCGGGCATGGATGTGCTCCGCGATCAGGGCGAAACGTTGATCACACGACTGCACAACAGCGGTGTCGACGCCGAGCTACGACGGTTTGACAACATGCCGCACGGTTTCGCGGGCATGCTCGTCGATCACGAGGCCAAAGCCGCGACCGAGGAATTTGCCCGCGCCGTCAGCTTCGTCCTCGATGTCCCCCGCTCGAATTCACACTCGATCTAGTCGGACTCGACACACTGACGTCGACCAGTCGTAACCGCCGCGAGAGCGCGACTCGCCTCCGTCCGTATGGGAATGGCGCCGCGACCCGGTCCGTCGGTCGGGCCGCGCGTTCCGCTCATGCATTCAGGACGCCGGCCCGAGCTGCTGCCAATGCCGCGGCGGCGGCGCGATCGGCGACGACCCGGTCCACCGGTAGGTCCGCCACCAGCAGGCGGTAGTAGATGGGAGCGGCGACCGCGGCGAGCAGGTCGGCGGCCGACACGTTCTCCGGTATCTCGCCGCGCCCGACGGCGCGGCGCACGACCACGTCGGCCAGTGCGTACCTGGCGGCGTAGAACTCGCGTTTGATCGCCGCCACCTCCGGTGTGCGAACGGCATCCGAGAACAGGGCCGCGACGATCGCGCGGCCCGATTCGCTCGTGACCAGGTCGACGATCGAGCGAGCCATCTCGTGCAGGTCCGACTCGAGGGCGCCCGTGTCCGGAACCGGAACCGTGGTCTCGGACAGATCCACGACCGCGTCGGCCACCAGCTGGGTCAGCGTGCCCCACCGCCGGTAGATCGTCGTCTTGTGCACGCCTGCGGTTTCGGCGATGTCCTCGACGGTCAACGACGCGTAGCCGCGATCCGACAGTCCGGACAGGGTGGCGGCGAACACGGCTTCCCGGACACGCGCACTGCGCCCGCCCGGCCTCTCGGATACTGACACGGCCCCAACTTACCGCAACAATCCGTTGCGTTTACTCGGTCGGCATGCCAGAGTTGATAACGCAACAATTAGTTGCATTAATGACCTTGAAGGAGCGAACCATGCCGTACGAGTTTCCGGTCGATCACAACGCGCTCATCGAGGAGCGGTCCGGGCAGTTCCTGAGCTTCGGACTCGCGCCGCAGGATCTCGCGCACGCGCGGGCAGCCATCGACTCCATGTGGTCGGACGCTCCCGGCGGCTGGGTGCACGAATGGTCGCGCCTTGCGGCGAAACACTCCGCACGGGGCGATCATGCGCTCGCGTCCATGGTCTACGGCATCGCCAAGTTCCCGGTCCTCGCAAACGAATCACGGCGCCGGGCCCTGCGCCACCAGGTGGACGAGTACTTGCGGGCCGCGGACGGGTTCGGGGTGCGGTTCGAGCGCCGCGTCCTCACGCTGCCGTACCGGAGCGGCGCCGTCGAGCTCCCGGTACACCTGTTCTCCGCCGACGGAAAGTACAGCAGCGAGCCGGTCCTGCTGCTCAGCGGCGGCGTCGACGGCTGGAAGATGGACATACACCCGCTCGCCGTCGCTTTCGCGCAGGACGCGGGCGTCACGGTGCTCGCCTTCGACCAGCCAGGCACCGGCGAATCACCGGTCCCCCTGGACGAATTCGGCGACGAGGTCGTCGACGGCCTGATTGCAGCGGCACGCGGGCTCGGCGACGGCAAGGTGGGCCACCTCGGCGTCTCCTTCGGCGGCAACTTCGCCGTGCGATCCGGCTTGACGGGCGCGGTCGACGCCGCGATCAACATCGGCGCGCCGGTGGCGGCGGCGTTCGAGGTCGCGAACCTCGAACGCCTGCTGTACGGAATGGCCGACATCGTCGGCAATGCAGTCGGTTTCGACGCCCCAGGCACACGGGAAGAACTGATCGCGGCGACCCGAGTGTTCGACCGCCGCGACCTCCTTCGCGACAACCACAACGCGCCGATGCTCGTCGTCAACGGGGCAGACGACGTGCACGTCCCCCTCGACGACACCCTGATCTTCGAAGGACGCCCGGACACCGAGGTCCATGTGATTCCCGGCGCCGGCCATTGTGCCGTGACCAAGCTGCCGGAGCTGACGCCGATGATGGTCGACTGGTTGCGCAGTCGGCTCGCACCGGCCTGACCCTCGGGGGTCTCACCGTGCGATGTGTCAGCTGGATCGCTTCAACGTCAGGGAGTGGCACCGCGCGGCGTCATGGGGTGAGTGCGGCGAAGACCTCCGCCCAGTTTCCCCCAGCAGCATCCATCGCATTCCGGGTCTCACCGAGGACGTCCCGAGCGATCCGCTCGAGCGTGGTCCCCGCGGCAGGGCTCTCACTGCCCGTGATGACCCTGAGACCCTCTGCAGTTGCGGTGAACTGCTCTTTCCACTGCCCCGCGGAGGACAGCAGGAATCTGAGGTGATAGGGGTAACTGAAGTCAGGCACCGGCACTCCGGTTTCTGCGACACTCCTCAGCGAGGTGACGACCAGCCGCAGTTGTTCGGACTCGAAGGAGCAGGATTCGGGCTCCGCCAACCCCGAGGATTCGAGTGATCCGTCAACGAGATCCCGCCAGTACGCGCGATCGTGAAGGCCGTCCCGTTGCTCCATGTGCGCCTCCGCGAAGACCGACATGAGTTCGTTGTCGTCGACGAGTGGGGACAGGACCAGATCTTCGCTGAAGTCGTAGCCGAAGAAGTACCGAGTGCCGTCAACCTCGATCGATTCGATTCCTCCGATGTGGCGGTAGTCCCGAAGCAGCGGCGCAGGAATACCCGTCGCCGCTGCTTCCTCACCGTTCGAGGTCCCGCTCTCGCCGCATCCCTGGATGCACATCATCGCTCCATTCATCCGCGACTCCGACCTAGGCGATCGCAATCAGCAGTTCCTCCGCCTCGCGATCCGACACCGGACCGTCACCGTAACGAACGTTCTATCATCGATAGTCGCAGCCGCGATCACAAGAGGTGACGAATGGACGAGGGCAACGGACACACCGTCGAGGTACCGACGCGCGTCCTCGTGGAGAGCATGGTTCGCGAAGACGCCACGATCGACGCGAACGAGCTCTACTCGGTGGCGAATGCGCTGGGGATGACGGACCAACAGGTCCGGCTGTGCATTCGGCGGCTCGTCACGGACGGCCAGTTCACGCAGGACGGACGGGGCCGGCGGGCCGTCTTGCGCGCCACCGCGGAGGCCAAGAGCTCGATCGAGCCCGACCTCGAGTTCGTGCGGTTCATGTTCGCGCAGGATCGCGGCGATGCGCCCTGGGACGGGAACTGGCACCTCGTGGCCTTCGCAATTCCAGAGTCGGCCAGGCAGGCCCGGGACGCGATGCGCGATGGGATCATCCACCTCGGTGGCGCATCGATCCAGGGCGGGCTCTACATCTCACCGAATCCCTGGGAACGGCACATCCGAGCCCTCGCCTCGAAGCTGACGGTCTCCGACCACGTGACCTCGTGCACCACATCGGACCTCAGCGTGGGCGGGGCGGACGATCCCCGCGCCATAGCGGCACAGTTGTGGCCGCTCGACAGCATTGCCGACGGACACCGGCGGCTCATCGACGTCGCGGAGAACCGACTCCGGCGGCTGCGCGACACCGCGGGCGGGGCGGAGACCGAGGCCGTCACCGCAGCGATCGAGCTGGCATCCGAGTTCACTCGCGCGATGACCCCGGACCCGCTCCTGCCGCCGGAGCTGCTTCCGCAACCATGGTCCGGGACCCGCGCCCGCGCGCTGACGGCGGAGTGCTGGTCCGTCCTGCTGACCCGAAATCTCGACACCACCCATCCGCGCCTCTTCCGAGCCTATGCCGACGTGGTCCAGCAGGTGGCCGACAGCACTTCCGAACCTGCTTCGTAAGAAGAGAATTCGATGTCGCGGAGCCGACGGGCGCGCGCGACCGTCCGGTGTGCCCTTCGGCTCCCTGGACTGCCGGCGACGGCAGGGATAGCGTCGACCCGTGCACCGGACCATCAGCAGGGACAGCATCAACAGGGACACCACGCTGTGCATGTCCCTCTCCGGGCGGCCGTCGAACATCGGCACCCGGTTCCACAACTTCCTCTACGAGGAACTCGGCCTCGACTTCCTGTACAAGGCGTTCACCACGACCGACCTGCCCGGCGCGATCGCGGGCGTCCGCGCGCTCGGGGTGCGTGGATGCGGCGTTTCGATGCCGTTCAAGGAGGCGTGCATCGAGTTCGTGGACGTGATGCACGAGTCGGCGTCGGCGATCTCCTCGGTGAACACCATCGTCAACGAGTCGGGCACCCTGCACGCCTACAACACCGACTACGAGGCGGTCGCCCGCCTGCTGACCGAACACGAGGTCCCGGCGGACTTCGACGTGGCGGTCGCGGGGAGCGGCGGCATGGCGAAGGCAGTCGTCGCGGCACTGCGGGACAGCGGCTTCCGCTCGGTGACCGTGGTGGCCCGCAACCCCACGACCGGTCCCGCCCTGGCCGAGCAGTACGGCTTCGCCTGGCGCGCCCACCTCGGCGACCTGCGGCCTCGACTGCTGGTGAACGCCACCCCGACCGGGATGGCGGGCGGGCCCGAGGAGGGGCAGTCGCCGTTCGACGCCGACGCGATCGGACGATCCGAGGTCGTGTTCGACGTGGTCGCGATGCCGCCCGACACCCCGCTGATCCGGGCCGCCGCGGCGGCGGGCAAGCCGACGATCACCGGGTCCGAGGTGATCGCACTGCAGGCGGCCGCCCAGTTCGCGCTGTACACCGGCGTCACCCCGTCTGCGGATCAGGTGCGCCGGGCCTCGGAGTACTCGCGGTCCTGACCGGACCGACGTCGAGAATCCTCTTGCCACACCGACTTCCCGTTCGCCTCGGCGCAATCTCCTATGGCGTCGGCCCGGTGGCGGCGGGCCGCTTCGGGTCGTTCGACCACTGCGACCAGGATCCCGGATACAGCGCCGCCTCGAACCCGGCGACGGCGAGGGCGGCGATCTCGTGCGCGGCCGACACCCCGGACCCGCAGTACACCGCGACCGGCGCCGATCCGTCGACACCGAGCGCGGCGAATCGCCGTCGCAGCGCCGCCACGTCGGCGAACCGTCCCACATCGTCGAGATTGTCGGTGGTCGGCGCGCTCAGGGCCCCCGGTATGTGCCCGGCCCGCGGGTCGACCGGTTCGACCTCGCCGCGGTAGCGCTCGCCGGCCCTGGCGTCGAGCAGGACACCGCCGCTCGGCCAGTCGGCCGCGTCGTCGAGATCGATCGCGGGCAGGTGCCCCTCGCCGAGCAGCACGTCCCCCTGTTCGGGGACCCGACCGCCGCCGGACTCCGGTGCGAGGCCGGCCGCCGTCCACGCGGCGAGTCCTCCGTCGAGCATCCGGACATCGGCGACGCCCGCCCAGCGCAACAGCCACCAGGCACGCGCCGCGGCGGTGTTCCCGGTGGCGTCGTAGACCACCACCGAGTCGCCCTGGCGAATTCCCCAGCGCCGGGCGCTTTCCTGCAACGCGGCGGTCGTCGGCAGCGGATGCCGGCCGTGTTCCGGGGCGGGCTGCGCGGCGAGTTCGGACTCCAGGTCGACGTACACCGCGCCCGGGATGTGCGCCCGCTCGTAGTGTGCACGGCCGTCCGGATCGCCGAGCGCCCAGCGCACGTCGAGCAGCACCGGCGGTCGCGCGGAGCCCAGCCGCTCGGCGATCTCCCCGACGGTTGTCAGCACGCTCAGTTCCGCGTCCAGCAGCGCCGCCATCGGTTCGCTGAACGCGACGAAGACGACCCGCTCGACGTTCGTGCGGGCGCCGCGGACCGCGGTCACCGCCTGATACACCGCGTCCCGGTGCGGCCAGCCGTAGACGCCGGCGGAGATCAACGGGAACGCGACCGTCCTCGCACCCAGTTCGTCCGCGACGGCGAGGCTGCGCGTGTACGCCGACCGCAGCACCGCCGACCGATCCTCGCTCGCGGAGTACACCGGGCCGACGGTGTGAATCACCCAGCGGGCGGGCATGTCCCCCGCGCTCGTCGCGACGGCGTCACCCGCAGGCAGCCCGTCCGGCAGGGTCGTCGCACGCAGTCGACGGCACTCGTCGAGGATGCGTGGGCCACCGGCACGGTGGATCGCCCCGTCGACTCCCCCGCCACCGAGCAACGCCGAGTTCGCCGCATTCACGATCGCGTCGGCCTCGAATGTCGTGATGTCCCCGCGAATTACGTCGATTGCCGCCATCGGCTCACCGTACCCGCGGCGGCGCGTCCCGAATCAGCTCGTCGGGGTGGTCGACGCCGGCACCGCGGGCG
Source organism: Rhodococcus sp. NPDC059234 (assembly GCF_042754225.1). NCBI lineage: Bacteria > Bacillati > Actinomycetota > Actinomycetes > Mycobacteriales > Nocardiaceae > Rhodococcus > Rhodococcus sp. NPDC059234. Next base: position 85,039 of record NZ_JBHZAH010000004.1, on the reverse strand, counting down.
CCGGTCCGTTCGCAGCGAGGCGGTAGACGTGGTCCGGGGAGACGATCTCGGTGATGGCAGTCGCGAGCATGGTGCTGGGTTCGGAGCCCTGGTACGCGATGTCGCTGTTGGTCATGATGACGAGGGTTGTCTGCTTCTCGGGCAGGTAGACCGTGACGGTCTGGTATCCGGGCAGGCTGCCGTTGTGACCGATCCACCCCTCGGCGTTGAAGATACCCAGGCCGTACCCGACACCCGGGGCATATCCCGGTGCGCTCACCGTCTCGAGCCGCTGCGCCTGCGTCGCGGGCGTGAGCAGGGTGCCGGTCGCCAGCGCGGGACCCCAGATGTGCAGGTCGTCGAGCGTCGAGATCATCGCCCCGGCCGCCCATCCCCAGGACGGGTCCCAGTCGGTGGTGGTGGCCTCCTTGCCGTCGGCGGTCTGCACGGTGTAGCCCTGCGCGTGCGGATCGGGGAACGCGTTGTTCGTGGGGAAGACCGTCTTGTCCATGTGCAGCGGCGCGAGGATCTTCTGCTGCACGTACTCCGGGAGCGGCTGTCCGCTGACCTTCTCCACCACGAGTCCGAGCAGCGTGTAGTTGGTGTTGCAGTACTGGAATCCCTGCCCCGGCGGGAACGTCGGCGGCTGCGCGAACGCGTAGCCGAGGAGCTGCTGCGGGGTGAACGGCGCGCGAGGATTGGCGAAGAACGCCTTCTGGAACTCCGGGCTCTCCGAGTAGTTGGCCAGCCCGCTCTGCATCCGGGCCAGTTCCCGGATGGTGATCTGGTCGCCGTTCGGGACGCCGTCGACGTACTTCGAGATCGGGTCGTCGAGACCCACCTTGCCCTCGTCGACGAGCTGGAGCACACCGGTGGCCGTGAACGTCTTGGTCAGACTGCCGATCCGGCTGTAGAAGTCGGTCTGCATCGGCGCGCGGGTCTGCTTGTCGGCCACCCCGAACGCCTTCACGTAGGTGCCGTCGGGACCCCAGATCCCGACGATCGTGCCCGGCACCGCGGTCTGCGTCATGGTGGCCTCGATGGCGGCGTCGAGACGCTGCGCTACCCCGGGATCCATCGGCGCGCTGTTCTCCGCGCTGGAGGATGCCGCGCCCGAACCCGAGGGCGCCGAACTGCTCGAGGTCGACGTCGAATTGCTCGAGCACCCCGCCGCTATCAGCGCGGTGACGGCCACGGCCGCGAACAACCCTCGCCGTCGGTGCCTTCTGGTCACGGTCTTCGCGGACATCGCCCGCTCCCATCGTCGACGAGGGTTTGCCTGGCAACCTACTCCTCGCCGGTACCGCCCGCGGCGCTTTCCGCACCGGTGTGAGAGCCCCCTGCTGTCGATCCCGACGCGACGAGCACCGCGGACCGGTTGGAACTTCGCTACCGTTTCACTATGCGTCCTCGACGGCGCGTCGTCTGACAAGGGGTCAATCATGCTGGGATTGAGCATCATCGGATGGATCGTCATCGGCGGCCTGGCCGGCTGGATCGGCAGCAAGGTCATGGGCACGGACGAACAGCAGGGCATCTTCATGAACATCGTCGTCGGCGTGGTCGGCGGCCTGCTCGGCGGCTTCCTGCTCCGCCTGTTCGGGGTGAACGTCAGCGAGGGCGGCTGGATCTTCAGCTTCCTCACCTGCCTGCTCGGCGCGGTGATCCTGCTGTTCGTGGTCAAGAAGGTCCGCACCTGACCCTCCCGCGCCCGAGCCCGAGAATCCGCTGGCTGTCCCGGCACTACCGGATGCCGATCACGCTGGCCTGGTCCACGCCCGGCGCGGCGCTGCTCGCAGGTACCGGGATGGTCGCGGGCGTCGGGTCCGCCCTCTTGGCGCTGGTGGTGGGGCTGGTGGTCCGACGGTTCCTGCGGCGCGGCCACTAGGGTCTGCCCATGACCGCCGAATCGACACCCACCGCCGCCGACTACCCGGTGCTGTGGCCGGTGCCCACGCGGTGGTCGGACAACGACCACTACGGCCACGTCAACAACGTCACCTACTACTCGTACTTCGACACCGCGGTGAACGCCTTCCTCATCGCCGAGTCCGGAGTCGACATTCGCGACCTGCCCGCGATCGGCGTGGTGGCCGAGACGTCCTGCCGGTATCTGCGCGAACTCAGCTTCCCGGATCAGCTGCGGGTCGGCCTGGCGGTGGAGCGCCTCGGCACCCGCAGCATCGTCTACTCGCTGGCCATCTTTCGCGAGGGCCCCGACGGCGCCCTCGACCCGGCGGCGACGGGACGGTTCGTGCACGTGTACGTCGACGCGCGGACCCGCAGGCCGGTGCCGATCCCCCAGGAGATCACGGCCGCGGCAGCCCTGTTGGTTCGCCGGCCGCGAGGCGACGGAATCCCGCGCTAGCGCAATCCGGCCTCGTCCGCGACGAGCATCGCCCGGGCCACGATGTCATCGATGATCTTGGTCGAGGGGCCGCCCACCGCGGCGGTGTTCCTCGGGTCGTCCGTCGTGCGGCGGAGCACGCCCTCGGCGATGATCGCGAGCTTCCACAGTGCCAGCGCGTGCCAGAACCCGACCGCCGCCGGATCGCGGCCGGTCTCGTCGAAGTAGGCCCGGGCCAGCTCGTCCCGGGTCGGGAAACCGTCGAGCGTCGAGGCGACGAACGGCCCCTGCACCTCGTCGTCCGCCTGTGACCAGTACGCGAGCAACGCACCGACGTCGGCGAGTGGATCGCCCAGCGTGCACAACTCCCAGTCGACCACCGCGACCACCCGCCCGTCCTCACGGGAGGTGATGACATTGCTCAGGTGGAAGTCGCCGTGCACCAAGGTGAGTTCACGCTGCTCGGGTACCGAACGAGCCAGCAGCGCGGCCAGTTCCTCCACCGCCGGCACCTCACGGGTCTTCGACTTCTCCCACTGCCCCGACCATCGCTTGAGCTGCCGTTCCGCGAACGGCGAGTGGCTCGCCAGGTCCTCGAGCGCCGCCAGTTCGAGGTCCACCCGGTGGATGCTCGCCAGCGCCGCCGGCATCGACAGCCCGGTGGCGCGGCGCCGGTCGGGGGTCAACGTCTTGGCCACCCCGATGCTGTCGATGACCACCCCGTCCACGTAGCTCATCAGCATGAGCGGCGCGTCGGTGACGGCCGGATCCTCGGTCAGGGCAAGCGCTTTCGGAACCGGCACGCCGGTACCCTGCAGCGCGGACAGGATGCGGTACTCGCGCGCGACATCGTGCGCCGACGCCAGCAGTCGTCCGAGCGGCGGCCGCCGCAGCACCCACTGCCCGCCGCCCGCGTCCGCGACGAGGAACGTCAGATTCGACTGCCCGTTGCCGATCCGCGTGAACGTCAGCGGGGCCACCGCGCCGACCCCCAGGTCCGCGATCCACGCGGACACCGCCTGCTCGTCGAGACCCACTGCGTTGTTCATGCGGACCATCCTCCCGGTTGGCGGCCTGTGCGGCGGCGGTAGCGTTCGTCCCGGCCGCACGGGCGCGGCGCAGAGCCCGACCTCCACTCAGGAGAATGCTAGAGCCCGGACGCTCCCACGACCGTGCAGATGCGAATATCGACGGCCCCGAAGACGACGCCGACCGGTGGTCCGTCCACGAGCGGTGGTCGCCGGATGCCGTTGGCCACCTGCCCTTCTCGGCAAGTCTACGAGGAACTGCCACCCGTCAGCGGGGACTCGACCGCGTCGAACTGCAGCGTGGCCTCGGCTCGGTCCCCGCCGGGCGGAGCGAAGGTGAAGGTGGCCGTGTATCGCCCGGCCTCGTGGATCGGGGTCGCCGCGGTCGCCACGCCGAAGGTGAGGGGCATGGTCACGGTGTGCGCATCGCCGCCCGGTTCGGTCACCGTCAGGATCACAGGTGTGCTCGCATCCGGGCCGGTGGGGATCGGGCCGACCGAGACCCCGAGGGTCACCAGGTTGTGGGCGTAGACGGTTCCGATCGGTGGCACGGTGGCGAGGCGGTACGCGGTTGCCGCAGACGCGGTGGGCGCGAGTGCCAGGGCCGCGGACCCCGTCAGCGCGGTTGCGGTCAGGATCGCTCGGGCAAACTTCATCTGCACTCCCTTGTTGTCGACGAGGTCTCACAACGTGGTCAAGCCCACCCAGGGTAGGGCAGGCCCGACGGAACACGGCCGAGTTCGACCGCGTGTCCGGGCGGCGAATCCGACGACGGGTGCAATCGGTCGCCGAGTGCGCAAAGATGAGGAATGGCGACTTCGAGCGTCATGGACGTGCCTGCGCTGCCGCATCCGCCGCACCGACTGCCGGTGCTCGGCGACGTGATCGCGGCCGATCCGTCGAGACCCGCCCAGAACCTGACGGCGCAGTCCCGCACCCTCGGCCCGCTCTTCGAGACCAAGATCTTCAACCAGCATCTGACCGTCGCCGCCGGAACCGACGTCTACGCCGAACTCGGCGACGACAAGCGCTTCGACAAGCACGTGGGTTTCAGCATCGCCGCCATCCGGGAACGGGTCGGCGACGCCCTCTTCAGCGCCTACACCACCGAACCGAACTGGGCGGCCGCGCACAACATCCTGATGCCCGCCTTCACGCTGGCCGCGATGAAGAACTACCACGAGACGATGCTCGAGACCGACCGCGAACTGCTCGCCTACTGGGACGCACGGTCCGCGCACGGCCTCGTCGACGTCCACGCCGACACCAGCAAGCTGACCCTCGAGACCATCGCCAGGATCGGATTCGGCTACCACTTCGGTTCGTTCACCTCGGCCGAACCCGACCCCTACGCCACCGCGGTCACGCGGGCGTTCGCCTTCGTCGGACGCGGCGGCTTCCGGATCCCGGTGCGCTGGCTGAACAACATCGTCCACTATCGGGAGGTCCGGCAGAACGAGGCGGACGTCGCCTACATTCGGCAGGTGGTCGACGACGTCGTCCGGGCCCGCCGCGCCGATCCGGGCGACCAGCACGACGATCTGCTCGCCCTCATGCTCACCACCGCCGACCCGGAGTCCGGGCGACGACTGAGCGACGAGAACGTGCGCAATCAGGTGATCACCTTCCTCAATGCCGGTCACGAGACCACCTCGGGGACGCTGTCGTTCGCGCTGCACCTGCTCGCCACCCATCCCGAGGTCGCCGCCAGGGCCCGGGCCGAACTCGACGCGCTGTGGCCCGCCGGAACCGACCCCGACCCGCCGTTCGGCGACGTCCACAAGCTCAGGTACCTGCGCCGAGTCGTCGACGAGACACTGCGGCTGTGGCCGATCGCGCCGGGCTACTTCCGGGAGCCGAAGCAGGACACCACCCTCGGCGGGCACCCGGTCCGGCGCGGGCAGGCGATCCTCGCGCTCACCCTCGCGGTGCAGCGGGACCGGGTGTGGGGCCCGGAACCGGAGGCCTTCGACCCCGACCGTTTCCTGCCCGACCGTGCCCGGACCCGCCCGCCCGGGATCTACAAGCCGTTCGGCACCGGCCTGCGCTCGTGCATCGGCCGTCAACTCGCCCTGCACGAAACCGTGCTCGCGCTCGCGCTGATCCTGCGCCGCTACGACCTCGTGCCCGAGCCCGGCTACCAGCTCGAAGTGGCCGAGGAGTTCACCCTCAAGCCGGCGAACCTGCGGCTCGGGCTGGTCCGTCGGTGACCTCCGCGGACACATCCGAGCGGCCCGCTCGCGCAGTACGCTTGGAGGTGGATCCTGTGAACTCGAGGACACCCCCAGCGCCGCCCGCGGCCCCACGAAGGCCTGCGCCCGGCGCGGTTTCGAGGAGGTCGCGGTGGCCGACAAAATTGCCTACCCGGTCCAGCTCGTCCAGCCGGACGGCCGACGCGTGCACGGGTCCGAGCACGCCGACACGGTCGCCGACGTCGGGGCGCAGCAGCTGCGCGGAATGTACGAGGACATGGTCGTGGTCCGGCGCATCGACGCCGAGGCCACCGCCCTGCAGCGGCAGGGCCAGATCGGGATCTGGGTGCCCTGCCTGGGTCAGGAGGCCGCGCAGGTCGGTTCCGCCTGGGCGATGCGGCCCGACGACTTCGTGTTCACCAGCTACCGCGAGCACGGGCTGGCCTACTGCCGCGGCGTCGACCTCGCGCAGTGGCCGCGGATGTGGCGGGGCGCGGCGCTGTCGAGCTGGGATCCGTACGAGGTCGGGCTGACGAATCCGGCGGTGATCGTCGGCTCCCAGGGGCTGCACGCCACCGGCTACGCGATCGGCGCACACATGGACGGCGCCGAGATCGCGACCTTCGCCTTCTTCGGGGACGGCGCCACCAGCGAGGGCGACCTGTCGGAGGCGCTCGGCTTCGCGGCGACCTACAACGCGGGCGTGGTGTTCTTCTGCCAGAACAACCACTGGGCGATCAGCGAACCGGTGCAGCTGCAGAGCCCGTACCCGCTGGCCGGCCGTGCCACCGGCTACGGCATCCCGGGTGTCCAGGTGGACGGCAACGACGCCCTCGCCGTCCTCGCGGTGACGCGCGCGGCCGCCCGCCGCGCCCGCGAGGGCAGCGGCCCCAGCTTCGTCGAGGCGATCACGTACCGGATGGGTCCGCACACCACCTCCGACGACCCGACCCGCTACCGGACCGGTGCCGAGCTCGAACTGTGGCGCACCCGCGACCCCGTCGACCGGCTGCGGCGGCTGCTCGAGCGCGAGGACCACTTCGACGCCGCGTTCGAGGCGCAGGTGAACGACAAGGCCGAGGACGCGGCGGCGGCCTTCCGGGCCGGCACCCTCGCGATTCCCGACCCGGAGCCGCTGAGCCTGTTCGAGCACGTGTACACCCGCGAGCATCCCCTCCTCGACGAGGAGCGCGCGGATTTCGCGCGGTACCTGCGGACTTTCGAGGAGGCCCGGCCATGACCACCCTGACGCTCGGCGGCGCCCTGAACGCCGGGCTGCGGCGCGCCCTCGAACACGACCCGAAGGTCGTGCTGATGGGCGAGGACATCGGCGCGCTCGGCGGCGTCTTCCGCGTCACCGACACCCTGCAGAAGGACTTCGGGGGCGCCCGCGTCGTCGACACCCCGCTCGCCGAGTCCGGCATCGTCGGGACGGCGTTCGGTCTCGCACTGCGCGGTTACCGGCCGGTGTGCGAGATCCAGTTCGACGGATTCGTCTACCCGGCGTTCGACCAGATCGTCTCGCAGGTCGCGAAGATGCACTACCGCACCCAGGGCCGGGTGCGCGTGCCGATGACCATCCGGGTGCCGTTCGGCGGCGGAATCGGTGCGGTCGAACATCATTCGGAGTCCCCGGAGGCCTACTTCGCGCACACCGCGGGACTGCGAGTCGTCAGCCCGTCCACCCCCGCCGACGCCTTCCACATGATCCAGCAGGCCATCGCCGCGGACGACCCGGTGCTGTTCTTCGAGCCGAAGCATCGCTACTGGGATCGCGGCGAGGTGGACCTCGACGCGCCGCCCGACCTCGACCTGCACCGGGCCCGGGTGGTCGCGGCGGGCAGCGACGCGACGGTGGTGGCCTACGGCCCCACGGTCGCGACCGCGCTCACCGCCGCCAGGGTGGCCGAACGGGAGGGTCACTCGCTCGAGGTGATCGACCTGCGCTCGCTCTCGCCCGTCGACTTCGACACCGTCGAGGAATCCGTGCGCAAGACCGGGCGGCTGGTCGTCGTGCACGAGGCGCCGGTGTTCCTCGGACTGGGCGCGGAGATCGCCGCCCGCATCACCGAGCGCTGCTTCTACCAGCTCGAGGCGCCGGTCCTGCGGGTCGGCGGATTCGCGACGCCCTATCCCGCCGCCAAGCTGGAGAAGTACTTCCTGCCCGACCCGGACCGCATCCTCGACGCGGTCGACAAGACGCTCGCAGCCTGAAGGGGGCCGGACGTGACCGACGACGAGGTGCACGAGTTCCGGCTGCCCGACCTCGGCGAGGGCCTGACCGAGGCGGAACTCGTCTCCTGGTCGGTGGCGGTCGGTCAGACGGTCGCGCTGAATCAGGTGATCGCCGAGGTCGAGACGGCGAAGGCGGTCGTCGAGCTGCCGTCGCCGTACGCCGGCACCGTCCTGGCGCTGCTCGCCGAGCCCGGCGAGGCGGTCGCGGTGGGGTCGCCGCTGATCCGGATCGGCGGGCCGGGCACCGCGCAGGCCCCGGGTGCCGGCGCGCCCGCGGCACCGGACGCCGGGGCGCCCTCGCACGGTTCGGTGCTGGTCGGGTACGGCCCGTCCGCCGCCCCGGAGAGCAGGCGCGCGACCCGCAGGCCCGACGCGAAGCCGTCGGCCCGCAAGCTGGCCCGCGAACTCGGCGTCGACCTCGAGGTCGTGCCCGGCACCGGCGCGGCAGGCGCGGTGACCGCCGGCGACGTGCGCGCGAGCATCGCACCGTCGGACCAGGAAACCCGAACGCCCATTCGTGGCGTCCGCAAGCAGACCGCCGCCGCGGTCACCCGCAGCGCGTTCACCGCGCCGCACGTCACCGAGTTCGTCACCGCCGACGTCACCGCCTCGATGGACCTGCTCGCCCGGCTGCACGCCTCCCCCGAGTTCGCCGAACTCGGGCGGTCGCCGCTGCCGCTGGTCGCGAAGGTCGTGCTGGTGGCGCTGCGCGCGCACCCCGACCTGAACTCGAGTTGGGACGAGGACCGGCAGGAGATCGTCACCAAGCACTACGTGAACCTCGGCATCGCCACCGCCACCGGCCGCGGCCTGCTCGTCCCGACCGTCCGGGACGCGCACCTGATGAGCCTCGTCGAGCTGACCCGGGCGATCGACGAGGCCACCGAGCTCGCGCGGTCCGGCCGGGCCACCCCCGCCGACCTGTCCGGCGGCACCGTCACCATCACCAATGTCGGGATGTTCGGGGTGGACACCGGGACGCCGATCCTCACCCCCGGGGAGGCGGCGATCGTCTGCCTCGGCGCGGTCGCGCGCCGGCCCTGGGTGGTCGACGACCAGGTCGCGGTCCGCTGGGTGACCACCCTGGGTCTGTCGTTCGACCACCGGTTGGTCGACGGCGAGCAGGCCTCGCGATTCCTCGCCGACGTCGCGGCGATACTCACCGACCCGCTCACCCTCCTCGCCCTCGCCTGACGCGGCTCCCCGCCCGCGCGCGATCGGTACCCCGGTCGGGGTGAAATTCGCGCCCAGTCGGCGAAGCCGATAGGAAGGACGGGTGTCCGTTTCCACCGTCGAGCCCGCCCGCCTCCGTCGAGCACGCGCCGCCGTCTTCGGCATCTTCGCGGTCAACGGGTTCCTGCTGGCAGCCTGGGTCGTGCACATCCCGTCGATCTCCGACAGCACCGGCATCAGCCACGCCACCCTCGGCTGGCTGCTGCTCGTCCTGGCCGCCGCCGCCCTCGTCGGCATGCAGATCGCGGGACCGCTCGCCGACCGCTGGGGCAGCCGCCGGATGGTGCTGGCGGCGGGTGCGCTCATCTCGGCGGGCGTGATCGGCCCGGCCCTCGCGACCGACGCCGTCGGCCTGGCGACGGCCCTGGCCGTGTTCGGTCTCGGCAACGGCGCCCTCGACGTGTCGATGAATTCGCAGGCGGTGCACGCCGAGCGGGCGTACGGCCGGCCGATCATGTCGGCGTTCCACGCCCTGTTCTCCGTCGGCGGGGTGGTCGGGTCGCTGCTCGGCGCCGCGACCCTGGCCGCGGGGTGGTCGCCGCTGACCGCGCTGGCGGGAGCATCGGCAATCGGATTCGCGACGGTCGCCGGGTGTGGCCCGTTTCTGCTGCCGCACTTGGTGCACGAGCACGACGCGACCCCCGCGGCGTCGAGCCCCGGCGACCGCGGCAGCGTCCGGAAGGTGCTCGCCCTCGGCGCGATCGCATTCGCGGTGTTCCTCGCCGAGGGCGCGGCGAACGATTGGAGCACATTGCAGGTCAAGGAGCATCTGGGAACCTCGGACGCGACCGCCGCGCTCGCGTTCGGAGCCTTCGCGACGATGATGACCGTTGGGCGGTTCACCGCGGACCGGATCAGCGCGGCCTTCGGTCCGGTCGCGGTGGTGCGCTACGGCACCCTGATCGCGGCGGCCGGGCTGGCGACGGTGATCGGGTCCAGTTGGGTGGCATCGACGCTGATCGGGTGGGCACTGTTCGGGCTCGGGCTCTCGGGCTGTATCCCGCAGATCTTCACCGCCGCCGGCAACCTCACGGTCGGCGCGCCCGGGGCCAACATGTCGCGGGTGGTCGGGATGGGCTACGTGGGGCTGCTGGCAGGTCCGGCCCTGCTCGGCTGGTTGACCAGCTTGATGCCGCTGACCGCGACCATGCTGGTGCCGCTGGCGTTCGTGCTGCTGGCCTCGCGGTACGCCGGACTGGTCGGTCGTCCCCGGGTACCGAGCGAGCTCGGCGAGTCGGTCTGAACAGCCCCGCGAAATCGGGCGATTCGACCACCCCGCCGCCGGGCACCTTGTACGTTCGGGCCGCGCACAGCTGTTTCACCAAGCCAAGGAGCCACCGCATGGGCAGTAACGACGTCAATCCCCTCGCCGGTGTGATCGCGATGATCACCACCGCCCTCATCCCGACCGGCAGCATCATCTACTAGCGACGGAACGCCGAAGGCGCCCTCCCCCGATCGAATCCGGGAAGGGCGCCTTCGGTCTGAGGCCCGAAACAGCTGTGCGCAGCCGCCTACAGCGCCTTGAGCTCCTCGGTGACCTCGGAGACCATCTTCTTGGCGTCACCGAACAGCATCGAGGTGGTGTCCGCGAAGAACAGCGGGTTGTCGATGCCGGCGTAACCCGAGGACATCGACCGCTTGAGCACGATCACCGAGCGGGCCTCGTCGACGTTGAGAATCGGCATGCCGTGGATCGGCGAGCTCGGATCGTTGCGTGCGGCGGGGTTGGTCACGTCGTTGGCGCCGATGACAATGGCGACGTCGGTGCGCGAGAACTCACCGTTGATGTCGTCCATCTCCTTCATCGCGTCGTACTCGACGTCCGCCTCGGCGAGCAGCACGTTCATGTGCCCGGGCATGCGGCCGGCGACCGGGTGGATCGCGTACTTGACCTCGACGCCCTTGGCCTCGAGCAGCGAGGCCATCTCCTTGACCGCGTGCTGCGCCTGGGCGACGGCGAGACCGTAGCCGGGGACGACGATGACCTGGTTGGCGTACGCCATCTGGATCGCCGCATCCGACGCGGAGGTCGCCTTGACCGTGCCGCCGGCCGCCGGGCCACCGGCCGCGCCGCCGGCGTCGCCGCCGAAGGAGCCGAAGACGATCGCGGGGATGGACCGGTTCATGGCCTTCGCCATGAGGTTGGTCAGGATGGTGCCGGACGCGCCGACGATCATGCCGGCGACGATCATCGCCTGGTTGTTCAGCGCGAGACCGGCGGCCGCGGCCGACAGGCCGGTGAGCGCGTTGAGCAGCGAGATGACGACGGGCATGTCGGCGCCGCCGATCGGCAGCACCACGAACAGACCCATCACACCGGCCGCGACGAGCAGCCCGACGATCAGCCACGGCGACTGCGGGTCGCCGTCGGCACCCAGGCCGATGTAGACGGCCAACGCGATCGAGACCAGCGCCAACGCCATGTTCGCGACCTGGAACGCCTTCGCGTTGGAGACGAACACCTTCTCCACGTTCTTGTTCAGCAGTTCCTGCAGCTTCGAGAACGCCACCAGCGAGCCCCAGAACGAGACCGAGCCGACGATCGCGGCGAACAGCGACCCGACGATCACCGGCGACGACGGCACGTCGGCGAGGGTGGTGAAGCCGTCGGAGTCGAGGAACTCGGCCCACGCGATGAGCGCGACGGTGCCACCGCCCACGCCGTTGAACAGCGCGACGAGCTGCGGCATGGCCGTCATCTTCGTCTTCAGCGCCGGCGGGACACCGAGCACGATTCCGACGAACAGGCCGCCGACGATCAGGCCCCAGTTGTCGGTGTCCCGGACGTCGATGAGGACCGCGATCACCGCGATCAGCATGCCGACCGCGGCGATGTAGTTGCCGCGCACCGCGGTCTTCGGGCCGGTCAGACCCGACAGACCGTAGATGAACATCGCGAACGCGACGATGTACAGGATGGAGACGAGGTAGCCCATCAGGCGTCAGCCCCCTTCTTCTCGACAGCCGCCGCCTTCTTGTCGGACACAGCGGCGTCCTTCTTGGGCTTGAACATCGCGAGCATGCGGTCGGTGACGACGAAGCCGCCGACGACGTTCAGGGTGCCGAACACCAGCGCGACGAACAGGATGATCTTGATGCTCCACGGCGCGTCGCCGGGCAGGTGACCGAGCACCACCAGCGCACCGAGCACCACGATGCCGTGGATGGCGTTGGTGCCCGACATCAGCGGAGTGTGCAGGGTGTTGGGCACCTTGGAGATGACGGCGAAGCCCACGAACCCGGCCAGGACCAGGATCGCGATGTTCGCCAACAGTTCGGTGTACATCAGGCCGATGCCTCCTTGCGAGTGACGCACGCGGCGGCCAGCACCTCGTCGTCGAAGTCCGGCGCGAACGCACCGTTCTCGTCGAGCATCAGCTCGACGAGGGCGTACAGGTTCTTGGAGTACAGCTCGCTCGAGTGCTCCGGCATGGTGGCCGGGAGGTTCAGCGGCGAGCAGATCGTCACGCCGTGCTTGACGACGGTCTGACCGGGCTCGGTGATCTCGCAGTTGCCACCGGTCTCGCCCGCGAGGTCCACGATCACCGAGCCGGGCTTCATGCCCTCGACCGCGGCGGCGGTGACCAGGCGCGGGGCCGGGCGACCCGGCACCAGCGCGGTCGTGATGACCACGTCGAAGCCCTTGATGGCGTTCTCGAGCGCCTGCTGCTGCTGGGCCTGCTCGGCCTCGGTCAGCTGCCGGGCGTAGCCGCCCTCGCCCGCGGCGTCGATGCCCAGGTCCAGCCACTGCGCGCCGACGGACCGGACCTGGTCCGCGACCTCGGGACGCACGTCGTAGCCGGTGACGCGGCCGCCGAGACGCTTGGCGGTGGCCAGCGCCTGCAGGCCGGCGACACCGACACCGAGCACCAGCACGGTCGCCGGCTTGACGGTGCCCGCGGCGGTGGTCAGCATCGGGAAGTAGCGGGTGGACTCCGACGCGGCCAGCACGACCGACTTGTAGCCGGCGACGTTGGCCTGCGACGACAACGCGTCCATCACCTGGGCACGGGAGATGCGTGGGATGGCCTCGACGGCGTACGCCTCCACGCCCGCGTCCGCGAGCGCGGCGATGCCGGACTCGTTGGTGCGCGGCGCGAGGAAGCCGATCAGCTTCTGACCGGAGCGCAGCCGGGCGGTCTCCTCGGCGTTCGGGGCCGCGACCTTGAGGACGACGTCCGCAGACCAGGCGTCACCGATGGTCGCGCCCGCCTCCTTGTACAGGTCGTCGGGAATCAGCGCCCCGAGCCCCGCGCCGGCCTCGACGACGACGTCGAGGCCCTTGCCGATGAGGGTGGCGACGGTTTTCGGGACGAGCGCGACCCGCCGCTCGCCGTCGTTCGTTTCCCGAACGACGCCGACGGTCGGGCGCGCCTGTGGCGAACTCTGCGTTGTGTCCAACTGTTTACTTCCTGAGGTAGACGGTGACCGGGCCGCGACGGATGGCAGCCCGCGTGCGACAAGCGGAAGATGACCCAGCACGCACGAAGTAGCCAATGCTAGACAGACCTACGGCCCCGAAGGGAAGCACAATCCCACTGAACGCGCTCTGAATCGAATCCGAACAGGGATGTATCGGGCGAATCCGGCATGGAAACATGACCTGCGTCACATCACGTAGCCTGAGTGCAGCGGCGGAGCGGAGGTGCTGATGAGTAGCCAGACGACACCGACGATCACGGTCGAGCGCGTCTACGACCATCCCGAGTCCGAGCCCGGGACCGCCCGGGTCTTCGTCGACCGGCTGTGGCCGCGCGGGGTCCGCAAGGACGACTTCCACTACGACGACTGGGCGAAGGACCTCGCTCCGTCGACCGAACTGCGGCATTGGTACAGCCACGACGTCTCCCAGTTCCGGGAGTTCCGGGCCCGCTATCGCGCGGAACTCGAATCCGACGAGGGCCGCGAGGCGATCGCGCGGGTGCTGGCCCTCGCCCACGGCCGGGCCATCGTGCTGCTGACGGCGACCCGCGACGTCGAGCACAGCAACGCCGACGTGCTCGCGGAGTTCCTCGAGGAGATCGTGTGAAGGCAGGAGCGGAGCCTGCGGAGCGACCAGATCCAGAGCAGGATCTCGGCGGCGACGCGGCGTGCTGGCTGGACCGGGTGTGCCCGGACTGCGGCGCGTTCCTCCCGGACGGCCTCGACCACGGCTGCCCGCGATGCGCACCGCCTGCCGGGTCCGAACACGCCCGCACCGATAGCCCGGACGTCCGGACCCTCCGGCCCTAGAGTTGGCCCGATGAGCGACGCGAGAGAGCCGACGCTGGTCGACAAGGCACCGCTGACCGCGGCGCTGGTCGAGGAATGGGACAAGATCGGGTTCGTGCTCGACGGCCTGTCGCCGGAGCAGTGGTCGGAGCCGACGCCGCTCCCCGGCTGGTCCGTCCACGACGTCGTGTCCCATCTCATCGGCACCGAATCGCTGCTGGGCGGCGTCGAACCGCCGATCGCCGAGGATGCCGTGCAGCCCGCCGCTCACGTGCACAACCCGATCGGGGCGTACAACGAACGCTGGGTGATCGGCCTGCGCGACCGCACCCCGACCGAGATGCTCGCCGCGTTCCGCGAGATCACGATGGCGCGGGCTGAGGCGCTCGACGCGATGACGCAGGACGACTTCGACGCGCCGGCGATGACGCCGGTCGGTCCCGACAGCTACGGCCGCTTCATGCGGACCCGGCTCTTCGACTGCTGGTTCCACGAGCACGACATCCGCGACGCGGTCGACCTGCCCGGCGACGAGGGCGGACCGCGCGGCGAGTACGCGCTCGCCGAGATCCTCGCCGGACTCGGGTTCGCGGTCGGGAAGAAGGGTCGCGCGCCGCAGGGGTCGTCGGTGACCTTCGACCTCTCCGGACCGCTCGCCCGCCGGATCCACGTGTCGGTCGACGGTCGTGCGGCCGTCGTGCCGGCGCTGGACGGGCCGGCGACCGCGACGTTGGGCATGGACTCGCGCCTGTTCACCCGGCTGTGCGGCGGTCGGGTGAACCCGGCCGAGCATCTCGACGAGATCGACTTCGGTGGCGACGAGGAGCTCGGTCGGCGGGTGGCGACCAACCTCCCGTTCACCATCTGATGCGGCTGTTCCTGTCCTCCTACCGCTTCGGCGCCGATCCCGGCCGACTGCTGGAGCTGGTCGGCGAGCCGGGGCGGGCCGCGGTGATCGCGAACGCGGCCGACGCGTGGGGCAGCGCTCGCGACTCGGCGGTGGTCTCGGACCTGGTGCCGCTGCGCCGGCTGGGGTTCGAGCCGGAGGAACTCGACCTGCGCGAGTTCGTCGGTCGCCCCGATGCGCTGCGCACCGCCCTGTCGCGGGTGACGTTGGCGTGGGTGCGCGGCGGCAACACGTTCGTGCTGCGGGCCCAGTTCGCGCGCAGCGGCGCGGACGCCCTGCTCACCGAACTGCTGCGCGCCGACGCCCTGGTCTACGCGGGGTACAGCGCGGGCGCGTGCGTGATGTCGCCGAGCCTGCGGGGGCTCGAACTACTGGACGATCCGGCGGAGGTCGAGCCGACGTGCGGGGTTCCGGTGGTGTGGGACGGGCTCGGGCTCGTCGACCACGCGATCGTCCCGCACTACCGCTCACCGGGGTACGACCCGGCGGAGGCGGCGCTCATCGAGGAGGTCGCGGACAACTACCGGCGGTCGGGGACTCCGTTGCGGACGCTGACCGACGACGAGGCGATCGTCGTCGGTCGCGGCCAGGTCGGGTAGCTGCGGAGTCGGAGCGGGTCGGCGCTAGCCGATCCCGACGATGTGCTGCCGCGGCCGGACCACGGGCAGCAGGGAGGCGCGCCGCGCCGCCTTGAGGCGACGGCGGGAGACCTCGTCGGCACCGCCGAGCAGCGCGTCGACGAGCAGTTCGGGATCCCGATGCCAAGCGCCGAGGACGGAGACGAGGGCGTCGTCGGAGAACAGGCCGCTTTCGGACAACGCGACCATCCACTCGTCGGTATCGCCGCGGCGGACCCGGTCGATGGCGTGGACGTCGATCTCTCCGCCCTCGTACTCGTAGGACAGAACGGCGTTGACCAGGTCGTATGTCGGGGATCCTAGAGCTCTCATCGTGGCGGTCCCTCCGTCGGATGCGACTTCGCGTACTGCTGTAACACTGTGGCGCTCTCGAGCGATTGGGGACACGCTATCCCCGAATCGCTGCCATTGCGAGGGTGCCGCGCCACGATCCGGTAACAGAGTTACCACTGTGACGGATGTGACGAATGAGGATCCGCGTCAGCCGAGCGCCGAGGCGGTGGGCACCGTCTCCGCGTGGCGGCCCCGCGACCCCTTGAACCGCCGGCGACTGACCTCGTCCGCACCGTCGAGCAGCGCATCGACGAGCAGTTCGGGGTCGAACCGCCACGCCCGCTCGACCTCGGCAACGATCCGCTCGGAGAGCATTCCGGACGTCGAGATGGACAGCACCCAGTCGTCGAGGAACCCGGCGCGGATGTCGTCGATGGCCCCCGCGTCGACGGTGTCGAGATCCTCGAACTCGTACGCGAGGATGGCCCGAACCATGTCGTCGACGCCGCTGGACAGATGGCTCATCTCGTCACTCCTTCACAACTGCTCCCGCCCTCCATCCGGAGAACGTTTCGCTCGACCTGTAACGCTGGCACGCCGTCGAGCGATAAGGGGCAATCTATCCGCTGAACGGGGAAGTTTGTATAGCTACGAAATAAACACTTCGTTAACGAAGGCGCTCGTGGCACCCGTGCGAGCGACTTGACACTGTAAGGTGCGTCACTCTCCTACCCCGCCGCGCGCGGTGCCCCCATGCCGGGGTCGATCCGCACCGGACCGGCCGCGGACGGGGTGACGTCGAAGTCGAAGATCGCCGTCGGCAAGTACACCGTCGCGCACGAGTTCGGGATGTCCACCACACCCGACAGGCGCCCCTCGATCGGCGCCGCTCCGAGCAACAGGTACGCCTGCTCCGGGCTGTAGCCGAACTTCGTCAGGTAGTCGATGGCGTGCAGGCAGGCCCGCTGGTAGGCCAGGTGCGAGTCGAGGTACCGCTGCTCCCCGTCCAGGGTCACCGACGTTCCCGAGAAGGCCAGCCACTGCGAGTACTGCGGATCGGTGTTGCCCGGCATGAAGACGGCATTCTCCGAGACGCCGTAGGTCTCCATGCCGCCCTTGATCAGGTCCACCCGCAGATCGATGAATCCGCCCATCTCGATCGCCCCGCAGAAGGTGATCTCGCCGTCGCCCTGCGAGAAGTGCAGATCCCCCACCGACAGGTGACCGCCGTCGACGAACACCGGGTAGAACACGCGAGAGCCCTTGGTCAGGTTCTTGATGTCCTGGTTGCCGCCGTTCTCGCGGGGTGGGGCGGTGCGGGCGGCCTCGGTGGCGACCCGGTCGAACTCCGCCCCGCTGAGCGTGCCGAGGATCGCGTCGCGCGGTTCCGGCGGCAGCGCCAGCGCGGGCACCCGGTCCGGGTCGGTGGCGATCAACGCGCCCTCGCGAGCGTTCCACCGCGACAACAACTCCGCCGACGGGGCGGTGCCCATCAGACCCGGGTGCACGATGCCGGTGAAGCTCACGTGCGGCACGTGCCGGGACGTCGCGGTCTGGCCGGAGAAGTCCCAGATCGCCTTGTACGCGTCGGGGAACTGGTCGGTGAGGAAGCCACCCGCGGTGGACTTGGAGAAGATGCCGGTGTAGCCCCAGCCCTGGCCGGCGAGCGGACCCGAATCCTCTTGTGGGATGGGCCCGATGTCGAGGATGTCCACGATCAGAAGGTCGCCGGGCTCGGCGCCCTCGATCGCGAACGGACCCGACAGGGTGTGCACGGTGGTCAGCGGGGCGTGCAGGATGTCGTCGGCCGAGTCGTCGTTGTGGATGGCGCCGTCGAACCACTCGCGACAGTGCACCCGGAACTCGTCGCCGGGCTTGACGGTGACTGCGGCCGGGATGTCCGGGTGCCAGCGGTTGTGCCCGACCTTCTCCTGGTCGGTGAACTTCTTCGACGAATCCAACGGGAACAGCAGCTCGGGCACGCGAGTCTCCTTCTCGAACGTGGACTTTCGGGTCGAGGCGACGGCCGGATCTACGGGCGCGGCAACCCGCGGTGCAGCGGGTTCGCGGTGATCGGTGTCGGGTTGCGGGCGACGCCGGGACGGGGGCCGGTGACCACGACCGGTTCGCTGGCGGACCGTTTCGTCGCGTCGAGCAGGCACATCGCGGTGGTGGCCCCGTGCGCGAGCCGGGGGCCGGTGATCTGTCGGTGCGCGCCGCTCGCGCAGGTCGGGCAGTCGGCCGCGTCGGGAACGCCGGCCATCGGGAAGGTCCGGTCGAAGGGGCCGCAGGTGGCGCACCGGAACTGGTAGAGGGGAATGACGACATCCTTTCGCCGGGGCAAGGATCGAAGTCCCTCAGACGCTAACCGACAAGCGGCGGCCGTGCGCGGCGACCACACATACCGGACACGAATCCTCCCCTCGCACAGCCGCACTCGCACCGGCCGTTGACATTGGAGATCGGGTCGGCCGAAGGTGGGTCATGGACACCACGACCTCCCCCGACCTGCTCCTCGAGACCGCGCTCGCCGAGGCGCTGGCCGGACGCGCGGAGGGCGGCATCCCCGTGGGCGCCGCGCTGTTCGCCGCCGACGGCACCCTGCTCGGACGCGGCCGGAACCGGCGCGTGCAGGACGACGACCCGTCGATGCACGCCGAGACGGCGGCCTTCCGTGCGGCGGGCCGCCAGCGCGACTACCGCTCGACGATCATGGTCACCACCCTCTCGCCGTGCCTGTACTGCAGCGGCCTGGTCCGCCAGTTCAACATCGGCGCGCTCGTGGTCGGCGACGCCGTGACGTTCGGCGGCGGGCACGCCTGGCTCGCCCACCACGGGGTCGCGGTGACGGTCCTCGACGACCCGCGCTGCATCGAGATGATGGCCCGCTTCATCGCCGAGCAACCGGAGCTGTGGAACGAGGACATCGGCGTCGCCGAGTAGCCGCGCCGACACCCGCGTCCCGAAAGCGTGACGCGTCCGCCCGGTCGGGTACAGACTGAGGTCGACGACCGCGGACAGGACTCAACCACCGAGGGAGTGCGACCATGGCCGATGGCGATCCGCTGATTCCACCGAGCGCGGTCGACGTCGACCTCTCCGCCGTCGCGGCCGGCTGGGATCGCACCATGTCCGACTTCGAGACCGGCATGTGGCGGATGGAGGAGGCGCAGCCGCAGCTGCGGACCCCGATCGTCGCGGTCGACGTCCTGGACCGCTCACCCGACTGGGACCGACTGGTCAAGGCGCACGAGTGGGCGTCGCACATCGTGCCCCGGATCCGGATGCGGGCGGTGGAGCCGGCGTTCGGCCTCGGCAACCCGGTGTGGTCGGTGGACCCCGAGTTCGACCTCGACTACCACCTGCGCCGGGTCCGACTGCCCGAGCCCGCCGACTTCGACCACGCGCTGCGGATGTGCCGGCACCTGGCCACCGAACCGTTCGACAAGGCCCGGCCGCCCTGGACGGCGATGCTCATCGAGGGCCTGCCCGACGGCCGCGCGGTCTACGTCGTCAAGACCCACCACAGCATGACCGACGGGATGGGCGGTATCGGGTTGATGACCCTGCTGCACAGTCGCCGCGCCGAGCCCACCCCCGACAAGCCGGACCGCCTGCCCGCTCCCCCGGAGCACCTGTCCACCATCACGGCCATGCGCCAGGACGTGGTCTCGGAGATCCAGAAGACGCCCGGCCGCATCGGCGACCTCGTGGGCGGCGCCGTCCGGGCGGCCGTCGCGACCGTCACCAACCCGGTCGGCGCCGCGACCGAGGTAGTGGGGTACGCGAATTCACTGCGCCGCATCGTCACGCCGCCGCCCGCGACCGGCTCGCCGCTGCTGCGCAACCGCGGACTCGGCCGGTGGTTCGGGGTGCTCGAGGTCGGGCTGCCGGAGCTCAAGTCGGCGGCCCACGACGCCCACGGATCGGTCAACGACGCGTACGTCGCGGCCCTGCTCGGCGGCTTTGCCCGCTACCACGACAAGCTCGGCGTGCAGGTCGGGCAGGTCCCGATGGGGATGCCGGTGAACATGCGCCGCGCCTCGGATCCGTCCGGTGGCAACCGGTTCGCGGCCGTGCGCTTCGCCGGACCCGCGACCGAGGCGGACCCGGTGAAGCGGATCGCACAGGTGCGCGCGATCGTCCTCGGACTGCGCGAGGAACCCGCGCTCGACGCGCTCGATCTCGCCGCCCCGCTGCTGTCCCGGCTGCCCACCTCGCTGCTGGCGAACTGGTACCTCTCCCAGTCCACCGGCCTGGACCTGCAGGCCAGCAACGTCGCCGGGGTCCCGGTCCCGGTGTACCTGGCGGGCGCACGGATCGAGCGGATGTTCCCGTTCGGCCCGGCGCCGGGCTGCGCGGTGATGGCGACGCTGGTCTCGCACGCCGGCACCTGCTGCATCGGGGTCAATCTCGACACGGCCGCGGTCACCAAACCCGCGCTCTTCATGGACTGTCTGCAGGAGAGCCTCGACGAGATCGTGGCACTGGGACGAGAGGAAGGGGCGTAGGTCATGAGAGGAGCAGGGCAATGACTGCGCACATGGAACGGCCGCGGGTCTATCTCACCGAGTCGATGACCGAGACCGAGTCGGGTGTGCTGCGCACCTGGCTCCGCATGCAGAAGGACCCGACCGGCGGGGCCCCGACGACCGTCGTCATCACCGACCAGAGCCTGAGCGACCTGACCCGGCGCGAGGACGACCCACTGCTCACGCCCGTGCGTGTGGTGTGGCTGCCGCGGTCGCCGGAGGAGTCGAACTCGCACAGGCTGCGCGAGGCGCTGTCCCCGCGGGACCCGTTGCATCCCGGCCGCGGTGCGCAGCGGCGGACGCTGCGCAGCACCCCGGAGCGCTGCCGGGTGGTCCAGGGCGAACCTGCACCGCTGAGCGACCTCGAGCGCCGGCTCGCCGACTCCGGCGGCGGGTCCCTCCCGGAGTTCATCCGTCGGCAGGCGGCACTGGCGTTGGAGCGCGCCGAACGCGGACTACTCGGCTCGCAGTACAAGGTGTCGCGGTTCGTGGTGGACGAGATCACCGACACCACCCGCTTTCACGCCGGCGTCCGCGAGCTCGCCGAGCGACTGGACGTCAGCGTCGCCGAGGTCGACAAGCGGTCCCGCGAGGCACTCGCCGAGCTGGTCGCGACGCAGAGCCGCCGGGCCGTCGCACTGTGGGATCGGTTGGGGCGCTACTTCTCCCGCGCGTACCGCCTGGACGTGGACACCTCGCGCTTCGAGGAGCTGCGCGAGCTGAACCGGCAGCACTCGTTGGTGTTCCTGCCCAGTCACCGCTCCTACCTCGACCCGCTGGTGCTGCGGCCCGCGCTGGTCGGGGGCGGCCTGCCGCTCAACCACGTGATGGGCGGGCTCAACGTCAGCTTCTGGCCGATCGGTCCGATCAGCAAGCG
Source organism: Rhodococcus sp. NPDC059234 (assembly GCF_042754225.1). Lineage (NCBI taxonomy): Bacteria > Bacillati > Actinomycetota > Actinomycetes > Mycobacteriales > Nocardiaceae > Rhodococcus > Rhodococcus sp. NPDC059234. Next base: position 63,584 of record NZ_JBHZAH010000004.1, on the reverse strand, counting down.
CAGCGGCACGGTCTTCATCCGCCGCAAGTTCGGCGACGACGAGGTCTACAAGTGGACCCTGCGCGAATACATGCGGTACCTGCTGACCAAGCGGTTCAACCTCGAGTGGTACATCGAGGGCGGACGCAGCCGCACCGGCAAGCTCCGGCCGCCGCGCTTCGGCCTGCTCACCTACCTGGCCAAGGCCTTCCAGTCCTCGGTGGCCTCCGACGTCTACCTGGTGCCGGTGTCGCTGACCTACGACCAGCTCTACGAGGTCAGCGCGATGGCCGACGAGGCGCACGGCGCGGCCAAGCAGCGGGAGAGCCTGCGCTGGCTGTTCGGCTACGTCCGCGCCCAGGGGCGGCGCACCGGCGTCGCGCACGTCACCATCGGACGCCCCCTCTCGCTCGCGGAATCGCTGAGTCAGGAGGAGGACTCGCGCCTGGCGATCCAGAAGACGGCGTTCGAGGTCTGCCACCGCATCAACGAGGTGACCCCGGTGACGGCCTCCTCGCTGGTGATGCTGGCCTTCCTCGGCATCGAGGACCGCGCGCTGACGATCCCCGAGCTGACCTTCATGCTCACGCCACTGGTCGCGTACATCAGCGCGCGCGAGCTGCCGACCGCGGGTGACGTGGACCTGACCAACCCGCAGGTGATCCGCCAGGCGCTGCGCACGCACCTCGATTCGGGAGTGCTGCGCTGCGACGGCGAGGGCGACGACCGGGTGTTCTACCTCGGCAAGGATCAGCACCTCGTCGCCGCGTTCTACCGAAACACGACCATTCACTTCCTCGTGGTTCGCGCGATCGCGGAACTGGTGCTGCAGGCCGCGGTCGACGGGCGCTTCGCCGACCCGATCGTCGACGGGTGGGCCGAGGCCAAACGCATCCGGGACCTGCTCAAGTTCGAGTTCTTCTTCAGTGACCGCGACACCTTCGAGCGGGAGATGCGCACCGAGCTCGACCTGATCGACCCGCGGTGGGAGCTCGACCTCGGCGAACCCCAGAACACCCAGAAGGTGCTCACGGGGGCGAAACCGTACCTGGCGCACCGTGTCCTGCTGCCGTTCCTGGAGGCGTACGCGGTCGTGGCCGACCACCTCGTCGACACCCCGGTGGCGGCGAAGTTCGACGAGAAGGTCTTCGTCACCGAGTGCCTGTCCCTGGCCAGGAGGCGTCGGCTGCGCCAGCAGATCGCCAGCAGCGAGTCGATCTCCGGCGAGCTGTTCGCCACCGCGCTCAGGCTGGCCCGCAACCGCGGGCTGATGACGCCGGCCGAGGGGGAGAGCGCGGCCGACCTCACGGCGCGCCGACTGGCATTCGCGGAGGAGATCAACACCCTCGTCGGACGGGTCCGGCACATCCGCGCCCTCGCCCACGCCCGCCTGAACCAGCTGCAGGAGCACGGCCACCTTCCCCACGAGCCCGGCTACCTGACCGAGGACCCGGACCGGTGAGCGCCCTCGGGGACCTGCACCGGGCGATCGCGGCGGCACCACCCGGGCCCGGCACACTGGCCGCGTTCGATCTCGACGGCACCCTGATCGCCGGCTACTCGGCGAGCGTGGTGTACCGGGACCGGTTGCGCCGCTTCGACATCAGCCTCGAGGAGCTGCTGCGCACCACCGGCGCGGCGATCGACACCCAGTTCCGCGGCGCCGACGTCGACGGACTGATGCAGATCGCGGTGCAGGCATTGGCCGGTCGCCAGGACGACGAACTGCGAGAGTGGGGACAGCGGCTGTTCGTCCAGGAGATCGCGGGGATGATCTACGCCGAGGCCCGCGGCCTGCTCGCCGCGCACCGGCGGGCCGGGCACACCGTGGTGATGGCCACCTCCGCCACGCCCTACCAGGCGCAGTACGTCGCCGCGGACCTCGAGATCACCGACGTGCTGTGCAGCGAGCCGGAGGTCGTGGACGGGATGCTGACCGGTGCACTCGCCACCCCACCGCTGTGGGGCCCGGAGAAGGCGAAGGCGCTGGCCGCGTACGCGGAGGCCCGCGGGGCGGACCTGGCCGACGCGTTCGCCTATTCCAATGGCGCCGAGGACGTTCCGATGCTCGAGTCGGTCGGGCGGCCGGTCGCCCTGAACCCCGACCGCGGCCTGACCCGGGTGGCCAGGGAACGGGGCTGGTCGAGGGTGACGCTGAGCAAGCCGCAGCGCGGGGCGACACCGCTGTCGACGGCGCGCACCGCCGCCGCGATCGGGGCGCTGATGACCACCGCCGCGGTCGGGGCGTCCGCCGGTCTGCTCACCCGCAACCGTCAGATGGCGGCGAACCTGGTCGGCACCTTCGGCCCGGACGTGGCGCTGACCATCTGCGGGATCACCCTGCGGATCACCGGGAGGGAGAACGCCTGGAGCGAGCGGCCAGCGGTGTTCATGTTCAACCACCAGTCGTCGCTGGACATGCTGGTGATCGGCAGCGTGATCCGCCGCGACGTGACCGGGGTGGCGAAGAAGGAGGCCTCGCACGACCCGCGGTTCGTCCCGGTCGGGGCGCTGCTGGACGTCGCGTACATCGACCGGTCGGACACCACCAAGGCGAAGGCGGCGCTCGCGCCTGCGGTGGACAAGCTGCTCTCGGGCATCTCGATCGCGATCGCGCCGGAGGGCACCCGCTCCCCCACCCCGCGGCTGGGCAGGTTCAAGAAGGGCGGCTTCCACCTGGCCATCCAGGCGGGGGTGCCTATCGTGCCGATCGTCATCCACGACGCCGGCGAGCTGATGTGGCGCAATTCGCTTGTCGCGCACCCGGGGACGGTGCACGTGGAGGTGCTCCCGCCGGTGTCGACCGAGGGGTGGACCGTCGAGAACCTGGACGAACACGTGGGCGAGGTGCGGGCGATGTTCGAGGCCTGCCTGCACGCCGGGCACCGCTGAGCGGAGGGTAGGTTCGACTCGACGGTCGGGCAGCCGAGAGAGGACGGTGCGGCGATGCGCACTCGGGAATCCGCAGCGGTGCTCACCGCGGCGCTCGCACTCGCCCTGGCGGGCTGCAGTTCCGGCACCTCGAACGACACGGCGGCGGTCACGGCGGCGCCGCCCGCGGGGTCCGAGACCGCTCCCGCGGGCACCGGCGGTGGACCGACCGGCAGCGCCGGGCCCGGCGAGAGCACCGCGCCCACCTCGACCGATCACCCCGCTGTCGATCCGAACGCGTGCACCGCAGCGGAGCTGCGGTTGACCGCCGGCCAGTCCGAGGGCGCGGCCGGGTCGGTGATGATCCCGCTGGTGTTCGCCAACACCGGCGGTCGCACGTGCACCCTGGACGGCTTCCCGGGGGTCTCCTACGTGACCGGGGAGGGCGGCACCCAGGTCGGTGCCCCGGCGACCCGCGCCGGTTCCGGCACCGGGCCGGTGCCGGTGGCGCCCGGAGCGAGCGCGACCGCGAACGTGCGGGCCGTGCAGGTACTGAACTACCCGTCCCAGCAGTGCGTGCCCGGCGCCGTCGGCGGGCTGCGGGTGTACCCGCCGAATGCGTACGACTCGCTGTACCTGCCGCACAGCGGGACCGGCTGCACCCAGCCCGGTGTGCATCAGCTCGAGGTGACGGCGGTGGTCCCGGGCTGAGCGCCCGCGTCGACGAGAGGTGGCCCGTGGCAGAGAAATTCGCGACCGTGGACGAGTACATCGCGTCCTTCCCCGACGGCGTGCGCGCGATCCTCGAGGAGATCCGCGCGCGACTCCACCGGATCGTCCCCGGGTCGGGCGAGCGGATCAGCTACGACATCCCCACCGTCACCCTGGGCGGCAAGTCGTTGGTGTACTTCGCGGGGTGGAAGCACCACGTCAGCGTGTACCCGCTGCCCGCGGGCGGCCCGGAGTTCGAGCGGGACTTGGCGCCGTACAGGTCGGGTCCGGGGACGGCCAAGTTCCCGCTGGGCAAGCCGATTCCGTACGAGCTGATCGAGCGGATCGCCGCCCTGCTGGCGCAGCAGCGCGGGTGACCGTACGCCGCCCGCTCGCCGGCGCCTCCCGGCCACCGGATGGACCGCTGGCGCGCCCGGACCCAGGCGGCATGATGGAGTCATGACGACGGTTGATCCCGCTGCGCTCGACGACCTGGCCGCGATCCTCCCCGACGGCGCCCTGGTCACCGACCCGGACCTGACGGCCGGCTACCGCCAGGACTGGGCCGCCGACCCGAACGCGGGTACCCCGCTGGCGGTGGTCCGCGCGACCTGCACCGAGGACGTGCAGGCGGTGATGCGCTGGGCCACCACGCACCGCGTTCCCGTGGTCCCGCGCGGCGCCGGGTCGGGACTGTCCGGCGGCTCGTCCGCGGTGGACGGCGGCATCGTGCTCACCACCGAGAAGATGCGGGCCATCACCGTCGACCCGGTCACCCGCGTCGCGGTGGTCCAGCCCGGACTGCTCAACGCGGAGGTCAAGGCCGCCGCCGCCGATCACGGACTCTGGTACCCGCCGGATCCGTCGTCGTTCGAGATCTGCTCGATCGGCGGCAACGCGGCGACCAACGCCGGCGGACTGTGCTGCGTGAAGTACGGCGTCACCACCGACTACGTGCTGGGCCTGCAGGTGGTGCTGGCCGACGGCACCGCGGTGCAACTCGGCGGACCGCGACTCAAGGACGTCGCGGGACTGTCGCTGACCAAGCTGTTCGTCGGCAGCGAGGGCACCCTCGGCATCATCACCGAGGTCACGCTGCGGCTGATCCCCGCGCAGTCGCCTGCGTCGACCCTCGTCGCGTCGTTCGAGTCGGTGCAGGACGCCGCGGACGCGGTCCTCGCGATCACCCGCACGATGCGACCGGCGATGCTCGAGTTCATGGACCACGCCAGCATCAACGCGGTCGAGGACTCGGTGCGGATGGGCCTGGACCGCAACGCTCGGGCGCTGCTGCTCGCCCAGTCCGACGCGCCGGGCGCCGCCGCCGCGCACGAGATCGCGACGATGGTGGCGGCCTGCGAAAGTCACGGCGCGACAGAGGTGTTCGCCACCGACGATCCTGAGGAGGGCGAGGCGTTCACCGCGGCGCGGCGGGCCGTGTTCCCGGCGGTGCAGGCGCTGGGCAGCCTGCTGCTCGAGGACGTCGGGGTGCCGATGGACGCGCTCCCCCGGCTGATCACCGGTGTCGAGGCCATCGCCGAGGACTGCGACGTGCTGATCTGCGTGGTCGCACACGCCGGGGACGGCAACACCCACCCGCTCATCGTGTTCGACTCCTCCGATCCCGACGAGGTGGATCGGGCGCAGCTGGCGTTCGGCCGCGTGATGAACCTGGCCGTCGGGCTGGGCGGGACGATCACCGGCGAGCACGGCGTCGGTCGGCTCAAGCGGGACTGGCTGCCGAACCAGCTGGGCGAGGACGTGATGGAGCTGACCCGCCGGATCAAGACGGCGCTGGACCCGGACGGGATCCTCAATCCCGGCGCGATCCTGAAGTAGCCGCGATCCTGAAACGGCTCAGGCGCCGAGCACCGGCGGCGCGACCTTCGGCAGGGTGCCGACGATCTCGTTGCCGTTGTCGACGTTGATCAGGTAGCCGGGCGTCTTGTGCTCGGTGTCCTCGTCACCGCGGCCGCGGGCCCCGGCGCCGGGCATCATGCCGGCACCGGGCGCGCCCGCCTTTCCCGCCGCCGCGGTCCCCGTCGAGGCACCGGACCCGGCCGACGCGGGAGAGCCCGCGATCCCGCCGACGAGTCCGCCCGGGACCCTGCCGCCGAGGCCGGCCGACCCCGCCCCTCCGCCGCCGAGGCCGGCCACCGACCGCGCGCCGCGGCCGGACCCGGCGCCTGCGCGTGTGCCTGCGCGTGTGCCTGCGCCCGCGCCGGCGCCGCCGTGCGATCCCGAGTGCGTGCCCGCGGTCGGTCCGGCACCCGGCCCGTGGCCGCCCGCGAGTCCCGCTCCGGATCCCGCACCGTCGGATGCGGGTGCGGATGCGGGCCTGGTCGAGCCGGACGACGGATCGCTCTGGGCGAGGCTCGAATTCGGGCTCGAGGCGGACTGCACGGTGGTGGCGTCGCCGCCACCGAGCGGGTTGTTGCCGGTGCCCGCCGTCGTCGCGTCGTCGGGGGCGCCCGGAGTGGTTGTCGCCCCGAGCCGGTGGTCGCCCTGGTTCGCGATTTGCGGCCAGGCGCCGCCGGAAGAGCCGGGCGGGCCGGACACTGGCCCAGCCCCTGCGCCGCCACCCGCGCCCGGCTGCGGGACCGGCGACGGGTCGATGCCGTTGACGACGTTCAACGGGGTCGGCAGCACCGGCACGTTGGTGTCGGCCTGCCGCATCACCGGCGTGTAGACGGTCTTCATCACCTGGATGGCCTGCTGGTGCGCCTCGTCCCGCCCGTGCAGCAGGGCCTTGATCAGGCCGGCCGGCGGGAGGGCCACCTCGAGGGCGGCCCCGAGCACCGAACCCTGCTCGACGGGCGGCACCGTCGCCTTGACCTGCGCGATGCCGGTCGCGGCCTCGGCGACCTTGCTGCCGATCAGTTTGCCCGCGACCGCCAGGTTCTTCGACGCCTCGCTGTACTTCGCGGTGGCCTCGTTCGCCTTGTCGGCACCGATGCCCTCCCAGCCGGCGCCGATCAGGGTCGAGATGTCGCGCCGGAAGCCGGTGAGCGCCTGCTCGAGCGAGTCCCCGATCCGGGTCCAGCCAAGAGCGCTCGCGCGGATCGGTCCGACCGCCATCTCGTCGACCGCGGCCTTGATCTCGGCGTGCGACATCGAGTCGAAGCTCTCCGGAGCGGTGATCGCCGGCGGGTCGTATGCGCCGCCGAATCGCCCGCGCAGGTCCGACTGCGTGCCGTGGATGTCGGAGCGCTCGGCGTTGCCCGCCTCCTGTTCGTCGCGGACGCGGCTGCGCTCGTTGAGGTCGTAGCCCGACACGATGTCGACGATCTTGTTGCCGGGGTGGTGCGCGAGTTCGCCGATGTCGGTGGCGAACTCGCCGAGGCGGTCCTTCAGGTCGTCGAGACTCGGAATTCCCATGTCAGTTCCCCCTGTCGGTCAGACCTGCGCCGGACGATTCGATCCCCCGTGTGGCCGCGGTGTCGGCAGCCCCGTACCTGGCCTCGATTTCGTCGAACACGCGCTGCATTTGTTCAACGGTTGTGATGTGGTCCGCGATTGCCTGGTCGAGCGAGTAGTCGCCGCCAGCGGCCTTCTTCTCGAATTTGGACGTGAGGGTGACGCCGGATGGGAGCAGAGTGCCGAATCCGTTCACGCTCGACAGACCTCTCGCGAGAATCTTGATCTGCTCCAGCTCTGTCGAGAGCTCAGAGCAACGCTGTGCGCAGCAATTGGCCGTTTCTCGGTCCACGGAGAGGTGACCCGTCGCCGCATCCGTGGCGAGAGAGTCCCATTGCGGTTTCTCATTGCCTGCCATTCGCTCCCCATTCACGGACGACGAACTCATCCCAGGCAACACGGTCATCGCGGGACATACGACTCCAACTGGCGCGCCGTTCGGAGGGCGATCGCGCACCGATCCTCCGGCGACGGGTCCGCCGTGTGCAGATTGGCCCGGACGAGTACCGCGCCGCCTCCACTGCGGACTGCGACATCGCAGCTTTCACGTCTGTGATCGGATACCTCTTGGTACGACACAGCGTCGCGATTTCCAACTTGCTGAGGCTGAAAGTTGGTATTCCGCGGGTTGGAGCGGACTTCCTCGAAGGTGTGGACGGTTGCGAAGACCTCCATCGTGTATCCGGTTCCGTCCCACCGGCAGATGTTCCAGCCCGGCTGCTTGACCCCGACAATGTCTCGCGATTCCGTTGCCGGATCCACCCCGGTCGCCCGCAACGCCTCGTCGGGAATGTCGTCGCACGGACTGAACGTCGGCTCCCCCGCCGAGACGCCCGCGGCATCAGCCTCGCCATCCACCGACCCCAAACCGCAGCCCGCCAACAGCAAGGCAGCGCCGACCGCACCGACCACGACCCTCCCGCGCACCCGACGCCCCCTCACAAGATTCGGATGATTCACTCAGACAGACGCAGCGAGGTCCTGACCGGTTCCGCCGGCACACGGGTTTATCCCGACAACGGGGCGCCAGCGGCGGTGATCCCCCTCTTTCCCAACTCCTCTGCCGACGAGTACTTCCCCTCGATCTGCTCGAAGACGTTCTGCATCTGCTGGACGACTTCGATGTGGTCAGCAATTGCGCGGTCCAGCGGGTAGTCGCCGCCGGTTGCCTTCTTTTCGAACTTGGTTGCGAGCGCGATTCCACTTCGCAGTCGGGAACCGAATCCCTCGACCTTTGCAAGCTCTCGCGCACGATCGCGCAGGCCATTCAATTCAGCCACCAGCTCACCGCAACGGACTGCACACCCCGCTGCCACCTCGGGAGCAAGATACAGCTGACCCGCATCAACGCTGGATCCGACTGATGCCCAATTCGTTTCCTTACCTTCGGAAATAGCCCCGCACCTTTCTCTCGATCGACCTGAGGATCACTCGGGTATCACGGGCAGGAGTGTTCGAGCAGTTTGCACGGCGACGTCACACGGCTCCTGAGCATCTCTTGGCTTAGTCAGCACGTGGAACCCGACCGAAACCAGCACAGCTCCGCCGCCGGACTCGACGGCTACGTCGCAGTTCTCACGGCTCGAGTCCGCGACATCCCGATACTGGACGCCCACTCGCCCGCCGAGAACGACGTCGGCGAACTCCTCGTTCTTACTGTTCGACCGAACATCCTGAAGCTTGTAGTTGGTTGCGAAGACGCTCACCGAATACCGCTGTCCACTCCAACCACAAATGTTCCAGCCTGGTTGTTTGACCCCGAGAATGTCGCGCGATTGGGTCGCGGGATCCACACCGATCGCAGTCACCGCATCATCAGGAATGTCGTCACACGGGCTGAACACCGGCTCCCCCGCCGCCCCGGCCGCATCGGCCTTGCCATCCGTCTCCCCCGATCCGCACCCGGCCAACAGCAGGCCGGCGCCGACGACCCCGATCACGAGCATCCCCCGCACCCGACACCCCCTCGAGATTCCAGACCGATCCACCTAAACAGACGCAGCGCCCGCCCGCGCCGTTCCCGACGTTTCGATGCCACTGCACGCTCGCGACGCAGCCAATCACGTCAGCGGGAAACGAAATCACCCCGCCACCTGCACGTTCACCGGGATCACGCGGCCCTCCAGCCTCACCGGCAACACCCGCCACACCCCGCCCGAGTTCGACTCGCCACACCGACGCCGACCGTCCGCGCCGCCTCCGGCAATCTGTCCGAGGTCCGCGCTAGCGTTGTCTTGTCGGCACGTCAAGCAGATCGGCGGTCGGCACGTGACGCGAGACATGAGGGGGAATCATGGCCGGGTTCGAAGGGTTCGACACCAGCGTCGAGCGCGCCTGGACCGAGTTCCAGGTGCGGCTTGCCGACATCATCGCCGCCATGCGCGAGGACGACCTGCTCGCGCTGGAGCTGGGCGAGGAGTCGTCGGTCGAGGGTTTCGTGCCGTGCGTGCAGTTCCTGGCCTGGGGAGCCGGCGAGGTGCGCTGCGAGGTGCCGTCGAACGCCTACCTCGACCCGCGACATCGACTGTCGGCCGTGGACGAGGACCGGCTGGTCGAGCTGGGCTGGCACCGGCCGACCCGTCAGCCCGACGACGAGCCGGACGCCGGGTCGCCCGCGTTCTTCGTCGACAAGCCGGCGAACTGGGCCGACCAGCTCGCCGCGATGGCGGTCACGGTGTTCCGCGAGACGTGGAGCGTGCCGCACCCGAGCTTCCTGCGGATCGAGGCGGTCGGCACCATCGAGGCGATGGCGATCGAACCGGTCGGCCTCGACGACGAGGACGTGTTCGAGCTGGATCTGAGCGCGGCGGTGGTGCCGCGCGACGAGGAACACCTCTACGAGCTCGTCGCGCTGACCCTGGCGCGACTGTTCGACGAGCCGCCCGGCGACGACGGCCACAGCGACTTCCTGCTCGCGCTCGGGCGGGTGGTCGGGTTCGTCGGCCCGCACCTCGACGGCGGCGAGGTACAGGTGCGGGTGCCGCTGGTCTGCGACGTCAGCGACCGGACCCGGGCGAGCGAATTGATCTCCGACCTGAACCGCCGCTGGCCGCACCTGAAGTTCACGCTGTCCACCGACCGGGTGGAGGCGTGGGCGTCGGTGCTCGCGAATCCGTATGTCCCGCAGCACCTGATCGACATGCTCGAGCAGCTCTTCGCGTTCGCTCGGACCGTCGACGACGCGTTCGCGGACCGGTTCGGCGGGCGCCTCGAGGGCGTCCCCGAGCCGGACCCGGCGCCGATGGAGGTCGACCATGGCGAGCTGACCACCCCGCCGACGACGAAACCGGTACGACAGATGGAACTGTTCACCGACCCCGGCGAGCAGACCCTCTTCGACGAGCCGAACTGACCCACCCCCGCTCACCCGCACCGAGCGGGGAGCACGGACAAGGAACACATGCGCACCCGGAAGAAGCCCGACAATGTCGAGACGCTGGTCAACGAGCTCTACGACCTGCACGAACGCGCGTGGGCCGCAGCGCTGGTCACCGCGCAGACGTTCCTCGAGACGCTCGCCGACGACGTGCTCGAGGACCTCGACCGCGACCGGCTGAATGCCAGGACGGCGCGGATCAAGGATCGTCAGCGCACCACCGACAAGATCCGCCGCCAGGTCGCCGAGGGAAAGATCAAGCGCCCCACCACACCCGACGACATCGCGGAGTCGCTGCACGACCTGATCGGCATCAAGGTGCTGTGCAAGACGCCGCGGGACCTCGCCGCGTTCACCGTGAAACTGAACGAGGCCTGCACCTCGCCGGCCTGCTCGGTGCGCCTCGCGGTGCCCCCCAACGACTACGTCACCCACCCGAAGGACAGCGGCTACCGGGCGTACCACGCGATCCTGCTGGTCAAGGTCGCCACCCACGAGGGCGACCTGGGCGTCAAGGTCGAGGTGCAGGTGAAGACGCTGCTGCAGGACGCGTGGGGCGAGCTCACCCACGAGGACATGTACAAGCCCGGTAAGGCCTTGAAACCCAACAAGTTTCACCAGGACGTGGCCCGGCAGATGGCCGAGCTCCTGGACAACGTGGACACCATGGCGGACCTGCTCGCGGCCGAACTCGACCGGCAGACCGCGCAACTCGACGCCGGCCCGGACGGCACGCCGGCGAACGGGTCGGACGAGCCGACGGTCTACGCGCGGATCACCCGCACCGGGCCGCGGTACGCCCTCGCCGTCGGCGCGGACGGCAGGCAGGGCCTGATCCCCGCGCGTTCGGTCCGCCGGATCGTCGGGTCGAGCGCCCGGATCAACGTCAACGACTACCTCGAGGTCGGCGACACCGTCGACGTCCGGGTCGAGGAGACCGACACCGCGCTGTACTACCACCCGGTCGCGATCGGCTGACTCGGTGAACGCAGCGAAGCCGGAATAGAGCGTTCCTAACCCGATTCGACCAGGTCGACGGCGCGCCCCAGCTCCGCCGCCCGCCGGGTGAAGGCGGGGTCGAAGAACAGGAAGCTGAGCAGATCGCCCCGGTCCGCCGCCTCGCCCCCGATCAGCCGAGCCAGCGCCCACAGCGACGGGTCCCGCCCGCATCGCAGGCCCTCGAACTCGTCGCGGAAGACCTCGTCCGCGAGCGCGGCGATGTCGCCGGCCCGGTCCGGGGACGGGCCGGCGAAGGTGAAGCCGATCCGGTAGGGCTTCCTCGGGTACGGGTGCGCACGTGTGTTGCGGCGTTCGATCGCATGCAGATCCTCGATCATGCGGTCGGCGAGCATGGCGCGCAGGGCGAGCGCCGCGGCCCCGAACACGTCCGGTTTCCCGGTGTGGGTGAGCTGGTCGGACGGCAGCCCGGTCGGCCAGGTCCGGGGGTGCGTCGCGACGACGCCCAACCGGTCCGCACCGAAGGCGATCGCGGGCTTGAGAGGCGTGTTCAGCAGCAACCCGCCGTCGACGTACCAGCCGGACCAGTCCGACGGCTCGCTGACGTGCACTGGGCGGAAGAGCCCCGGCACGGCGGCGGACGCGCGCACGTGGTCGACCCCGAGTTCGGTCTCCACGTAGGTGATGTTGCGGTGTGAGTCGTGCGGCGGGAGGGGCACGGACGGATGCTTCTCCACGAACACGACCGTCCCGCGCGTCGCCACGGACGTCGCGGCCACCGCGACGGCGTCGACCCGTCCCGCGGCGATGTTCTCGTGCAGCATGTCCCACGGCAGCCGGGCCGACAGCGTCTCCCGCAACCGCTCGGTGTCGAGCAGGCTCGGCAGCCGCACCGGCAGTCCGGCGAGTTGCCCCAGGTAGCGCAGCCCGCTGCCGACGACGCTGTTCACCGGTTCGACGACGTCGTCCAGCTCGATCGAACCCCACATGCCGACGACGTTCTCGGCCGCCGCAGGGAGTCCCCGGTCTGAGAATCCGCCCAGCCCGACCACGTTCAGGGCGCCCGCGCTGGTGCCGACCAGGATCGACGGCGGGGTGCCGTCCTCGGCCATCCGTTCCAGCAGCGACGCCATCGCCCCGGCCTCGAACGCGCCCCGCGCGCCCGCTCCCGCCACGACCAGCCCGATCCGTTCAGCCACGACCCGCCCCCATCGACGTACGCGTGCTTCTCCTCGGGCGACGTTACTCCCCACCGGCTCGACGACAAGGGACGCGAACAGACGTTCGCCGAGCACGCGACCTGCACCGTCGCCGCCACCGGCTACCGTCGACGCATGCCGTTCCCCTCCGACCACGACCACACCCTCTCCACCCTGGTGCGGGCGGTCGGGCAGACCACCTACGACCGCGGCGTGCGCTACGCCCGCGCCGGGTCGGTGCTCGAGCTGGACTGGATCGCCGCCGAGCGCCGCGCGGTGGGCCTGGTGGACGGCACCGAGTTGTACCGCACCAGCGTGTCGTTCGCCCCGCACACCGACCGGCTCGAGTTCACCCGCGGCGAGTGCAGCTGCCCGGTCCGGCTCAACTGCAAGCACGCGGTCGCGGTGACGGTCGCGCTCCTCGACCAGTCGGACACCGCCGAACCGGCTCCCCCGTCCTGGGAGGACCTGCTCGGTGCGGCGCTCGGCGGCACAGACCGGCCCGCCGGGACGGTCCCGCTCGCGGTGCAGCTCACCCTCACCCCCGGCCCCCGCTCGCAGTTCTGGCGGCTGAGCGCCCGGCTGGCCCGGCCCGGCCGGTCCGGCTGGGCCAACGCGAACATGACGTGGTCGGGCCTGCCGCACATGACCGACGTGCTGCCCGCGCACCGCGACGTGCTGTCCGAGCTGCACGCCACGCACCAGGCCGCCGGGCGCGCCCGGCGCACCTACGGGTCCGGCGAGAAGGACCTCGACCTCACCACCGTCAGCAGCCCGCGGCTGTGGACGCTGCTCGACGAGGCCGCCGACGCGGGCGTCGAACTGCTCTACGGCCGCAAGGGCATGGGCGCCCTCCCCACCCCCGCGGCCGCCGAACTCTGCGTGGACGTCGACCAGTCCCGCGGCGACCTCGAGGTCACCCCCACCGTGCGCACCGACGACTCCGAACAGCCGGTGACCGTGCTCGGCTTCCTCGGCGAGGAGGCGCACGGGGTGCTCTACCTGCGCCCCGGCGACCCGCGCGGCGCCAACCCCGCGGAGTGGCCGTTCCGGATCGCCCGGCTGTCCGGGACGGCGCCGCGGGCGATGCAGGAACTGGTGGTCGGCAACGCCTCGATCGTCGTGCCGGCGCGGGACGTGGACCGCTTCTCCGCCGAGTACTACCCGCGGCTGCAGCGGTCCGCGACGGTCCGCTCGACCGACGGGTCGTTCACCGCGCCGACCATCGAGGGCCCGACGCTGCTGCTGCACGTCGCGTACGCGGCCGGGCACCGGGTCGCGCTGCACTGGCGGTATCGGTACGCCGTCGGCGGCGCCGAGCGGGCGGTGGAGCTGCGCGCGGGCGACGAGTCCTTCCGCGACGCCGGCCGCGAACGCGCCCTGCTCGCCGGACTCGACCTGCCGCTGGAGAAGTACCGGCTGCTCGGGCCCGGCGGGACGCTGCTGGCGCGGGTGCACCTCGACGGGCTCGACACCGCGCGGGTCACCACCGAGCTGCTGCCGCTGCTGGACGCGCGCGGCGACGTCGAGGTCCGGGTCAAGGGCACCGCCGCCGACTACCGGGACGCCGGCGAGAGCGTGCAGATCGGGGTCGGCACCGAGGCCACCGACGACGGCGACTGGTTCGACCTGTCGATCACCGTCCGCGTCGAGGACGCCCCGGTGCCGTTCCGGGACGTGTTCGCCGCGCTCACCGCGGGCCAGTCGCACCTGCTGCTGCCGGACGGGGCGTACCTGTCGCTGGACCGACCGGAGCTGCAGCGGCTGCGCGAGCTCATCACCGAGGCCCGTGACCTGCACGAGCAGGAGCCGGACCGGTTGCGGCTGAGCCGGTTCCAGGCCGGGATGTGGGAGGAGCTGGCCGCGCTCGGGGTGGTCGAGCGGCAGGCCGCCCGGTGGCGCGAGCAGGTGCAGGGGCTGCTGGACGTGACGACGGCGTCGACGCTCGACGCGCCGGCGTCGCTGCGGGCGACGCTGCGGCCGTACCAGCTCGACGGCTTCCGCTGGCTGGCGTTCCTGTGGACCAACGGGCTCGGCGGCATCCTCGCCGACGACATGGGCCTCGGCAAGACGGTGCAGTCGCTGGCGCTGATCTGCCATGCGCGCCAGCAGAACCCGGCCGACCCGCCGGTGCTGATCGTGGCGCCGACGTCGGTGGTCGCGAACTGGGCGGCGGAGGCGGCGCGGTTCGCCCCGCACCTGAATGTGGTCGCGGTGTCCGAGACCGGCACCAAACGCGGTGCGGCGCTGGCGGAGTCGATCGACGGCGCGGACGTGGTGGTCACCTCGTACACCCTCGCCCGGCTCGACGACGAGGAGTACGCGGCGCACCGGTGGTCGATGCTGCTGCTCGACGAGGCGCAGTTCGTGAAGAACCACCGGTCCAAGGCGTACCAGTGCATGCGGCGGATCGAGGCTCCGACGAAGGTCGCGATCACCGGCACGCCGATGGAGAACAACCTGATGGAGCTGTGGTCGCTGCTGTCGATCGCCGCGCCGGGCCTGTTCCCGAACCCCACGAAGTTCGGCGAGTTCTACCGCAAGCCGATCGAGACCGGCGGCGACACCGAGCTGCTCGCGCGGCTGCGGCGGCGGATCAAGCCGCTGATCCTGCGTCGCACCAAGGAGCAGGTGGCCTCGGACCTGCCCGCGAAGCAGGAGCAGGTGCTCGAGGTGGAGCTGACGCCGCGGCACCGTCAGCTCTACGACACCCAGATGCAACGCGAGCGGCAGAAGATCCTCGGCCTCGTCGAGGACGTGGACGCCAACCGGTTCACCATCCTGCAGTCGC
This sequence comes from Rhodococcus sp. NPDC059234, assembly GCF_042754225.1. NCBI lineage: Bacteria > Bacillati > Actinomycetota > Actinomycetes > Mycobacteriales > Nocardiaceae > Rhodococcus > Rhodococcus sp. NPDC059234. Next base: position 48,283 of record NZ_JBHZAH010000004.1, on the reverse strand, counting down.
TGACCCTGCTGCGCCGGCTGTGCCTGGACGCGGCGCTGGTCGACGAGGCGCACGCGTCGGTCGGGTCGGCGAAGATCGACGCGCTGCTCGAGCAGCTGGCGGACGTGATCGACGGCGGCCACCGGGCGCTGGTGTTCAGCCAGTTCACCGGCTTCCTCGACCGGGTCCGGACGCGGCTGGACGCCGAGGGCGTCGGATACACCTACCTCGACGGGCGCACCCGGGACCGCGCGAAGGTGTTGGGCGAGTTCAAGACCGGGGACGCTCCGGTGTTCCTGATCAGCCTCAAGGCGGGCGGGTTCGGCCTGAACCTCACCGAGGCCGACTACTGCTTCCTGCTCGACCCGTGGTGGAACCCGGCGTCCGAGGCGCAGGCGGTGGACCGCACCCACCGGATCGGGCAGACCCGCAACGTCATGGTGTACCGGCTGATCGCCAAGGACACCATCGAGGAGAAGGTGCTCGCGCTGCAGGCCCGCAAGTCGGAACTGTTCACGTCCGTGGTGGACGAGGGCGGGGCGTTCAACGCGGGGCTCTCGGCCGAGGACATCCGGGAGTTGCTGGGCTGACCGTCGGCCCGCCGGAATACGCGGGCACGGCAGGGCGGTTGACCCCTGCAGTGCCCCGCGTACGCCCTCTGGGTAGCGTGCGAGGCAACCACCGACGAAGGGATCCGTGACCGTGACGAACCGCATCGAGCACAAGCCGGAGCAGAGCACGTTCGAGATCTACGTCGACGACGTCCTCGCCGGCCACGCCGACTACACCGAGGTCGGCGGCGTGCGGAACTTCGACCACACGGTCACCAGCCCCGACTTTCGCGGCCAGGGCATCGCGGGCAAGGTCGTGACGGCCGCGCTCGACGCCACCCGGGCTGACGGGCTGAAGATCATCGCGGGGTGCTCGTACGTGGAGAAGTTCGTCGCGCAGAACGCGGAGTACCAGGACCTCGTCGCCTAGTGCCCCGCGTCCACACGGCGCGCTGACCGACGACGCCGGTGGCCCACGACACGGGGCCACCGGCTCGATGGTGGAAGGTCAGATATTCTGGTCGGCCTGATCGAGGATCAGGTACTGAGCAGAGATCTGCTGGTCGACGTCCTTCTTGTCGTCCAGACCGGAGGCCTCGCCGACGTAGCGGCCGTTGACCACCGTGCAGTAGATCTCGGTGCCGCGCACCGTGTCCTTGGTGACGCACTTCGCGTCCGGCAGCCCCTGCGGGGAGGGCGCCGCGGCGAAGCCTTGCGCGGCGAGATCTTTCGCGAACTCGTCGGCGATCGTGCGGGCACCGGCGCCGTCCGAGGCCCGGTAGACGGTGGTCTTGGCCACGGCGCTGTGGTCGGCCCCGGTCTCGGTGAGGACCCGGTAGGTCAGCGGCGGGTTCGTCGACTTGTGCGACATGCCGCGCGGGCCGTAGACGGCCATGTCGTCGCCGAGCTTCGCCTGCTTGTCCTTCTCGGGGACCGCGTAGATCAGGATCTTGTCCTGGTCGACCTTCGGGAACTCGGCGGACTTGCCGCCGTTCTGCTCCTTGGTCGGCTGCGCCGGGAACTTGTCGATCAGCGGGCCCTGCAGGCTGACGGCCTTCGCGACCGCCTTCGCGGTCCAGTCCTTCTGGCCGACCGGCGCCTGCGCCCAGGTGTAGAGCAGGTAGTCGCCGTGCGGGGTCAGTGCGTTCACCGAGACGGTCCGGCCCGCACTGGAATTCGTCTCGCGGGTCGAGACGAGGGTGTTCGGCAGCACGTCGACGGTCTGGGCGGTCGCGATCCCGGCGCCGTCGTCGACGGTGGTGAGCTCGGTCTGGATCGCGCGGGCGACCTTGGCGGCGATCTCCGGGTTGCCGAACCGCAGCACCGCGTTGACCACCGACCGGGACGGGTCGGTGACGTTCGGGGTGTTCGTGGCGGCGGTGGAGACATAGCCGTAGAGCATTTGGTTCTCGTGGGCGATGTCGCCGGCCTTGCCGCCGATGACGACACCGAGGTTCTTGCCGCTGCGCATCACCATCGTCGGCATCTTCCCGGCGATCAGCTCGGGGTCGATCTCGAACGGCGCGACGGTGAACTCGGCGAGTCGCTGTCCCTCCACCTCGATGATGTTCTCGGAAGTGGCGACTCCGAATTCGGGGGCCGGACTGGTCGGGTAACTGCCGGTGTCCAGTGCGGCGGCGTCGACGGTCGGGGCAGCGGCGCCGCCGGAACCGGCCTTCGGCTCGCTGTCGGTGCCGCCGCAGCCGGCGACCAGCACGCCCGCGCACAGCACGGCCGCGGCCCGCGGAATCCATTTCCTCGACATCGCATTCGTCCGCATCACATTCGTCCCACGCACTTCGGTGGTCCTTTCGTCGCTCCCGCGCCGCGCTCGGGCCCTCGGGATGGTGTCGGGGGTTGGATGCCCGGCGCGGCGGGCAAGGTTCCCGACCGAGACGATCGTGGCGCGGCTCACACGCCGCGCGCGAGCAGTCCGTACGTGTGGATCAGCGGGACCAGGGCCGCGTCCTCCGCGGCGGTCATCGTCGACAGCTGCTGCGCCTGCGCCCAGGACAGCTTGCGGCGGGCCTCGGCCCGGACCTGATCTGCGGTGGCACCCGGCGGGAGCCCGAGTCTGCCTGCGTCGGTGGGGTGTTCGATCAGTCGACGCAGTTCGTCGGTCACCGGCGAGGCCGGGTCGGCGTCGAGCATCGCCCCGAGGTGTTCGAACAGGACCACGGTGCGCAGCGCGGGGTCCGCCCGCAGGGCGGCGGCGATGTCGCGGATCCGGTCGCGGGCGGGATGGGTGTAGGCCAGCTGGTCCAGCTCCCGCACGATCCGGCCGGCCCGGTGCACCGCGGCGAACGCACCGAGATGCCGAGCGAGGACGCGCCGCAACTGCGGGACACCGGATTTCGCGACGAGCCAGTCGTTGAGCGCGGCCGCACCCCGGCCCGCGACCGCACGACCGTGGATCATCCCGTACTCGCCGAGCAGGTCGAGCAGCCGGTCGCGGACGTGCGGCTCGGCGGGGTCGTCGGAGTCGAGCAGGTCGATCAGGTCCAGCGGCGCCATCGCCCCGAGCTCCGCGAGGGCGCGTGCATCGGCCTCGGTCAGCGCGCCGGTGTGCGAGGTCTCGGCCAGCAGCCCGGCGATCGGCAGCACCGTCATCACGGTGCCGCGCAAGCGATGCGCGAGGGTGACCGCGTGCTCGGCGGCGTGCTCGAGCGGGTCCCGGTTGCCGAGCGCACCCTCCCCGAACCCGTCCGCGCGCGAGAGCACCCCGAGCGTCGTGAGTGGCGTGAAGCCGAGCTGCCGCAGGAAATCGACCTCGTCGGCGCGCGGGGTGGAGTCGAACAGGAACACCGCCGCGTCGGCGTCGACGGACGCGGTGCGGGTCTGCTCGAACCCGTCGATCAGCGCGCGGCGGGTACGGGCCTCGTTCTCCGCGGTCAGGGTCGCCAGTCCCGGCGTGTCGACGAGGGTGTGATCGCGTATCGCGGCCGACGGCAGCCACCGGTGCAGGTACGCGATCTCGTCGGCGGGCACCGGCAGGGCGGCGATCTGCCCGCGGACGGTGTCGACCGGGTTGCGGGTGCCGTCGAGCAGCACCGCCTCGACCCGGGCCGGCGCGCCGTCCTGGTAGACGGAGACGACGCTGGTGGCCTCGAGCGCAGCGGTCTCCGCGACCGCGGCCCCGACCAGCGCGTTGACCAGGGTGGACTTGCCCGCCTTCAGGCGCCCGACGACCACGATCCGTGGCGGCGACCACAGGATCGCGCCGATCCGGTTGGCCTCCGCGGCGAGTTCGGGACCGAGTGCGGCGAGCGCGTGCAGGGCCCGGTCCAGGCTGGCGCGGACCGGATCGAGCGGCGGACCTGTCACCGGGCACCGCCGTCGGCGCCGGTGAGTTCCGCGATCAGCGCTTCGGCCCGGGCGATGTTGTTCACGACCACCTTCCGGTTGCCCTCGAGGCGGGAGAGCTTCTTCTCGCGCGTCGCCTTGTCGGTGCGGGCGAGGTCCTCGGCCTCCTTGATCTGCTTCTGCAGATGCTCGATCGAGGTCTTGAGGTGGTCGCGGTACCGGATGACGATCTCCGGGCGGGCCAGCGCGAGTGCGGATTCGAGCATCCGCGCGGTGGTGGTCTTGGTGGTGGCGGTCGTCTCCCGCATCCAGGACAGCAGGTTCGTCTTGCCGGCCCGCATCGCCCGGAAACCGAGGTTGAATCCGACCCAGGCGACGCCGACCACGGCACCGACGCCGACGACCGTGGTCACTCCGATCAGGCCGCCGAGCATCGACGAGCCCATCACGCCCATCGTGAGCATCGACGGGTCCAGCAGGCCCTGGCGTTTCCCGGCGACGCGGTGCGTCTCGAGGGAGCGGTTGGCCAGGGCGGCGGTGACCTGGTGCTGAATCTCGTTCCACACCAATTCCGAATCGAATCGGGGCGCCACGATGGTGCCGTGCAACCGGTCCAGGAAGACGGTGATCGACGCCGCCATCGCGCCCTGGAAGTCGCTCTCCATCTCGGCGGTGAAGTGCTGCGGGTTCTTCCGCAGCACTTCCATTCCGCTCTTGTTGATCCGGGTCGTCCACTTGTCCCGGATCGCGTCCAGCCGGCGGTCGAGTTCGTCGGTCGCGTCCTGCCGGATCAGGGTCAGGTCCCGCTGCAGGTACTGCTCCCACTGCTGGGAGTGGTCCTTGAGGTCCTGCAGTTCCGCGAGTTGCTCGGTGAGGCCCGGGATGACCTGGTCGCCCCGGGTGAGGGCGTCGATCTGTGCGCCCATGTCGGCGTCAAGGGACCGCAGTCCCCCGACGACCGTCCGCAGCCCGTTCGCCGCCGGAAGGTCCTCCGCCGCCGCCAGTTTCGCGTGGATGGTGGAGCGCAGACCGGCGATGCCGGACCGCTGCTCGGCGCGGTCCCGCTCGGGTCCGGGCGGCGACTCCGCGGCGAGCAGCGCCCGCAGGCTCGACACCGGGAGCACCGGCACGTCCCGACCGAGGTGTTCGCGCAGCAGCGCCCGGTTCTCCGCGACGATCGGCTTCCAGCGCCGGACGTTCTTGTCGGTCTTGGTGACCACGACGACCAGCGCCTCGACGCCGGCACCGGCGTCCCGGACGAACGCCATCTCCGGCGCCGTGATCGGGCTGCCGGCGTCACACACCATCACCAGCACGCACGCCCGGGCCGCGGACGCCGTCGCCAGCGCCGCGTAGCCGGGGTCCAGTCCACCCACGCCGGGGGTGTCGACCACCGTGACGTCCCCGAGGCGACTGCCCGCGACCGGGACGATCGCCCGGGTCGGCAGCTCGTCGATCCGGGCGTCGGTGACGCGGCGGCCCTCGCAGGTCACCCAGTCCGCGAGGTCCGCGTGCGGAATGCGTTCGCTGCGGCCGGGGAAGAGCAGGTGCGCGGTGCCGTCGGGGTACTCGCCGGACGCCTCCCCGACCGCGAGGGTCGTCGAGGTGGTCACGTCCACCCCGACGGGGCTGGCGTCCCGCCTGCCGACGAGGGCGTTGATCAGGGAGCTCTTGCCACGCCCCACCTCGCCGACGACCACGACGGATCGGACCTGGTCCGCGCCGGACGCCCGCTGCTCGGCGAGGTCGCTGAGCTCGTCGTGACCAAACGGGCGCAGGATCTTTCCGGTGATCGACGCGAGCAGGGCGTCGGCCCGTTGACGCGGGGGCGTCGCCGTCCGGCGATCGTGCTCTCCGGACCCGTCCACGCATCTCCTTCCGTGCCGCCTGCCGTCGGTACCGTCCGTACCCTAGGGCATTACTCCGCCTCCCGGTGTCGGCCCCGGCGGGCGTCTGCCGCACCGACCTCGAACACTCCGCCGAATTGTGATGTGCGCCACTGAGATTCTTCCGCCTCCGATCGGGGCGGCGGTGCACGGCTGGGGCGGCGTCGTGCAATGATGCCGCCCGGCCGTCCCGACCGTGGGACGGCGACGAGGTTCAGGGGGCACGATGGGCGGGACGCTGGTGTTGACGATCGACTTCGCGGACGGGTCGGTGTCCGCGGGCCTGCTCGACACCGGAACGGGTCTCGCGCAGCGGCTTTCGCTGGGCGAGCCGGCACCGGACGCCCGGTCGCGGCCGGAGCTGGTCGTGCCTGCCGCCACCTCGGCCGCCGCCGTCGCGTCGGCGCAGCTGGCCGGGATCGTGACCGGACCGGACGCGCTGGTGTTGACGCATCCCGAGGACTGGACCCGTGGCCAGGTCGGCGGGTTGCGCGACGCCGCGACGGCCGCCGGATACCAGCCGAACCAGGTCACCGTGCGGCCCGCCGGCCGGGGCTGACGACGGTCGTCGACACCACCGGGAACCTTTCGCCGGTGCCCGCGATCCAACTGGGAGACGACACGAACGTCCCAGCTCCGCTGCGGACACAGGAAGGACCGAACCGATGAACCAGTGCGCCCGGGCAGCCGGCGACGAGAAGGGACTCCGCTGATGTCCGCCCGAGAATGGGTGCTCGGTATCGACTTCGGTACCTCCAACACCGCGGCCGCGCACACCGGCCCGGTGTCCGGGTCCGTGGAAGCTCTGCAGCTGAGCCACAACCGCACCACGATGTCGTCGTCGGTGTTCGTCGAGTCGCCGGACCGCATCGCGGTCGGGGACGTCGCCGCCGACCGGGCCGAGTCCAACCCGGCCGCGTTCATGCCCTCCCCGAAGCGCGTGGTCGCGCAGGGCGTGGTGAACGTCAACGGGTACGACCTGCCGGCGTCGGTGCCGGTCGCGGCGGTGCTCGAGTCGGTGATGGCCCGTGCGGTCGGCGCGCACGGCGGATCCGCGCCGTCGGAGCTGGTGCTCACCCACCCGGAGGCGTGGTCGCCGCGGGAGATCCAGGTGCTCCTCGACGCCGCGGGGCGGCTCGGGCTCGACGCGTCGAAGATCCGCACGGTGTCCGAACCGCGGGCCGCCGCGCACTACTACTCGCGCGCGAACACCCTCGCCCCGGGAACGAAGATCGCGGTGTTCGACTTCGGCGGCGGCACCCTCGACATCGCCGTCCTCGAGGCCAACGACGCGGGCACCTTCGACGTGGTCGCCGCGCGCGGCGACAACGGGCTCGGCGGCAAGAACTTCGACGCGTTCGTCCGCCGCTGGGTGGACCAGCAGCTCGAGGCCCGCGACCCGGACCTGCTCGACTACCTGCGTCGCGAGGCGCCGATGGACGTCCGGTACGCCCTCGACGACTCCATCCGCCGCGCCAAGGAGCTGCTGTCGGAGGCCCCGTCCGCGACGATCACCGTCACCGGCGGTGACGGGCGCGGCAGCGAACGGTTCCAGATCACCCGCGAGGAGTTCGAGGAACTGATCGCCCCCGCCCTGGACAGGGCGGTCCACCTCACTCGGGCGACCCTGGCCGACGCCCGGGTCACCGACCCGAGCGAGCTCGAGGCGCTGTACCTGACCGGCGGCTCCTCGCGGATCCCGATCGTGCACGCGCGGCTCGCCGAGCTCGGCCCGATCGCGACCCTCGACGACCCGAAGACCGTCGTGGCGCAGGGCGCGATCGCCGCGGCGGCGCCGATCGTCCGCGGTCTCGGCGGGCCGCCGCCCGGTGCCGCGCCGGTGACCCCCGCGCCCGCACCTCAGCCGTACGCGCCGCCCGTGCCACCGCAGTCGACGCCGACGACCCAGTCGTACGATCCGCCCACGCAACAGTTTTCGGCCATTCCCCCCGAGGTCCCGGCGGGCGGGTCGGGCACCGCGGGTCGCGGGAAGACGTGGGCGCTGGTCGCCGCGGCCGTCGCGGTGGTCGCCGTCGGTGTCGGGGTCGGCGTGTACGCGCTCGGCGGCGAGGACGCCCCGGCCGAGCCGGCCCCGGCGCTGGTCGCGGGCGGATCGTCCGGTGCCGCCACGGATTCCGGTGCGGCCGCGGGTTCCGGCGGTGACGGTACGGGCGGCGCGACCGCGCCTGCGTCGAAGGAGGCGGTGATCGCCGGGCTGCCGGCTGCGCTGCGCACCGAGGTGGAGAACTGCAAGACGTCCGGGGAGACCGAGAACGGTGGCCTGCAGTTGCAGTGCGTGATCCGTAAGGGCAGCGCGTTGACCGCGGGCATCACCACCGGCGACTACCAGTCGATCATCGTCTCGGTCGACGTCAAGGACGCGAAGAAGCGGGTGCTCGGGATCCGGCAGGGATTCCAGAACAACTCCGCCGTCGCCACCAACGAGACGGTCGAGGACACCGGCCGGGTGGCGGCCGCGCACATCGACGGCCCGGGCTACAACAACACCTTCAAGATCTGGTACGCCAACTCGTCGACCGGCGTGATGGCGTCCTACGGCGGCGCCCAGGGCCTCGACGGCGCCAAGACCTTCCTGGCCCGCTCGGGGCTCATGAACTGATCGCGGACGCATGACGAGGGGCTGCCGAACCACCGTGTTCGGCAGCCCCTTTCGCGTGTCGGCCGGGGCCGCGAGGATTGCTCGCCACCGTCGGGAACCTTTCCGGTGTCCCGCCGCATCCAACTCTCGACAACGCACACGAGAGCGAGCGAGGACGAAACGATGAGCAACCCGGACGCATACACCGACGCCGACCTCGCCGAGTACGAGGCCGAGCTCACCGACATCGCGGCCGACCCGAACCTGAGCCCCGACGAGAAGCTGGACGCGATCGGGGACGCCGTCAGCGCGGAGATCGACGAGATCATGGGCGCCGCCCCCGCACCGGCTCCGTCCGCCCCGTCCATCACGGACACCGACACCGCAGACACCGCACCCGAGGAGACCACCGTGACCGAACCGACCGCCACCGTCGAGGACCGGCTCGACGCGATCGACGCCACCGCCGAGGAACTCAGCAACATCGGCGCCGACGCGACCGCTGGATCCGACGTGGTCGGCGACCCCGCGACCGCCACCTACGGCACCGCCACCCCCGACACGGTCGCGGAGCCCGTCTCCGAACCTGCCCCTGCCGCCACCGAGCCGGCACCGACCGCGACCGGCCTCGAGGGCAACGTCGACTACTACTCCCCCCGCGACGTCGACCGGGACGGCAACGTCGACGTCATCCACGCCCGCGTCGACGGCGTCGACACCATCGCCCACGTCGACGACGAGGGCAACGTCACCCTCGTCGAGCAGGACACCGATCACAACGGCACCTACGAGACCGCCACCGCGGTCCGCGCCGACGGCACCGTCCGGATCGCCGAGGACAAGGACGACGACGGCGACGTCGACCTGGTCACCTACCACGACCCGGCCACCGGTCAGCCGGTCCGTCAGGACGAGATCGACGGCGCCCGAATCACCGCCAGCCAGTTCGACACCGACGGCGACGGCCGACCGGACGTGCACCTGGTCGACAGCGACGGCAACGGCCGCTTCGACACCGCGGCCGTCGACACCGACGGCGACGGCGTCGTCAACGCGACCCTCATCGACACCGACGGCGACGGCAAGTTCGACCTGGTCACCTCCGACAACGACAACGACGGCAGCCAGGAGTCGTACCTCACCTCCGGCGAGAACGGGGTCGGGTCGCTCGGCGACATCAGCACCTACGAATCGCTGATCCCCGCCGACGACAGCTACCACACCCAGGCCGGCACCGACGCCTACGAGCCGCCGGTCGTCGACGAGCTGCCCGCCGACCTGGCCTGACCGACCGCCCCGGAAGGATCGACGATGGACGACTTCGACGACGGCGCGGGCGGCGCGTGGTCGGGTGCCGACGTGGCCGTCGCGGAGGCGCCTGCGGTGGACGACGCCGCGCCGGAGCAGATCCCGCCCGCCGACCTGCAGCCCGAGATGGCGGCGGAGCCGGACGAGGTGTCGGTGCCGGACGAGGTCTCCCTGGGCGCCGCCGGTGACGTGGCGGCGTCCGTCGAGGAGGGTCCCGACCTCACCGACGACGGTGCGGTGCACGGTAACCCGGTCGCGTGGACGCTGGACTGGTTCTACCAGCAGTTCGACGGGTACTGCGGGCCGTCGGTGGTGGCGCAGGTCGTCGCCCAGTACACCGGGGCGACGATCACCGACCCGCAGCAGCTGGTGGACCGCGCCGTCGAGCTCGGATTGATGGACGATCCGAGCGCGGGGATGACCCTGCCCGCCGTGGAGGCATTGCTCGAGGATCAGGGGGTGCCGTGCACCCGCACCGACGGTTCCCTCGACGACCTGCGCGGCCGGCTGGACGCCGGGTACGGGGTGATCGCGATGGTCGACTCCGGGGAGATCTGGACACCGGAGGACGAGGCCGGCGAGGACGACGCCCCCGATCACGTCCTCGTCGTCGCGGGCATCGACGACGCCCGCGGGGTGGTGATCCTGTCGGATCCCGGTGTGCCGTACGGCAATCAGCTCGAGGTCCCGATCGAACAGTTCGAAGCGGCCTGGGCCGACTCGGGCTTCCAGATGGTCGTGACCGACGCCCCAGACGACGCGCTGCTCGCCCCCGCGGCGACGCCGGGTGAGCGTCGGTCGGCGATCATCGCGCTGTGATCGCGGGATTCGGGCGCGGAGGACGCACAATGGTGACGGTGGTGCCGACGCGCGGCGCCGGCGGTGACGGATACGAAGGAGTCGACGAGGTGACCGATGAACGATGACGAGTCGCTCTTCGCGGAGTCGAGGGCGGACGCGCTGCCGCCGCTGCCCGAGGACGTGTGGGAGCGGGCCCTGTCGGTCGCGCTGGACCCGGCGACGCCGGCGGTCGACGCCGATCTCGTGCCCGAGATGGACGACGATCCGGTCGTTCCCGACGACGACATAGTCCTCGTCGACGACGAGTTGTCGGCCGGCGAGCACCTGCTGCCCGGCGACCACACCGCGGACCTCCCGGTCGACGACGACGAGCCCCTGCGACTCGACGATGACGACACCGACACCGACACGGGACTCGGCGACCTCGGGGACGCCACGGACGTCGGGGTGCACGACCCAGGGCCGGACCTCCAGCACGACGCCGTCGACCCCTTTCCGGGCGACGACCTGCTGTGACCGGAGCCCCGGACCCCACGGTGACGCGCCGTGCGCGGGCTGCGGGTAGCATCCCCCACGGCCGTGTGGGGGTTGGGTGAAAACGCAAGGAGCGTGGGGGAAGTCGATGGACGACGCGGAACTGTTGGCCGCGTGCCGTGGAGGTGACCAGCACGCGTTCGCCGAGCTCGTCGGGCGGTACCGCACCAACGCCTGGCACGTGTGCCTGCAGATCACCGGCAACGCCCACGACGCCGAGGACGCGCTGCAGGACGCGTTGACCGCGGCGTGGCAGAACCTGCACCGGTTCCGCGGCGAGGCCCGCTTCAACACGTGGCTGCACCGCATCGCGACGAACGCCGCCCTCAAGGTGGTTCGCCGCCGCAAGCTCACCACCAGCCTCGACGACACCGACGACGACTCCCCCGGCATCGACCTCACCGACCACGGCAGCGGTTTCGACGAGCAGGTCGTCACCTCGGACGCCGTCCAGCACGCACTCCGTCAACTCGGCGAGGACTTCCGCGTCGCCATCGTCCTCGCCGAGTACGCCGACCTGCCCTACGCCGACATCGCCGAACACCAGCAGGTCAGCGTCGCCACCGTGAAGACGCGAATTCACCGGGCGCGCAAGCAGTTGGCGCAGTCGCTGGCGGCGGCCGGCTGACGGAGACGTCGGGGACGCCCCGGCTTCGCGGCACTGATCTGCGCCTCAGACACCGGCCAAGGATCTCCTAGCCGACTGGGCGAACGCCTGCGATGTCAACTCACGTACGTGAACCGCCTCGGAAACCCGACGCTGTTGGAGAGCCTCACAACATTGTTGTCGGCAACGCCTTCCACGACGCGAAACTGCCGTTGAACGCGCAGAGCGGCGGCGACTTCACCGTTGCCCCACCGAACCGAGCACTGTCGGCAAGAACACCGGGTGGGCACATCCGTGCCGGGCCTTCAGGTGTTCGAGCACTGCGACGCCAAGTCCATCGATGTGCGTACTGAGATGCTGATCGCGTCGGCGCTGGAAATCTGGACCACAGCGGCGTCAACTCTGATACTTATGGGGCTTTTGTGCGTCACTGTTACCGCCTGTCGAGCTCCGCTCGTGCAGAGCGTCTGCTGCGAACTGGCGTACCCATCCTGAATCCTCGGACTGTGCGACTCTCCATCTCCAAATACCCGTCGATAGTCGCCGTCGCGGTGTCCGTGTTCGCCCTTGTTCTCAACTTCGAGAGTTGAGGGCACCGTAACGCTCAAGCATGCCACCTTGGACCGATCCGTCTGGCGTTCCGTCGGTCCCACGCCAGTACGCCGGTTCCGATACCGCACACTCGAACCGATCTATCACGACTAGATGGAGCCCGGAGAGCGGAGGACGCTAGCGGATGGGGCCTACACACGGGGCAGGTTTTCGCAGGCAGACGCACGCCATACGCCGCTGCAGCACCACCGCAAGTGGAGGTGCGCTACGCGCGTTCACCCGCACGTACCCATCCCGTTGAAGCGGCGAGTCTTCGATGCGGGACGCATTTCGTTGCGACCAGTCGCAACTCGGCGATAGGCAAGTCCCCAACAGACTTCGAGCTAGCCGCTCAGGGACACCCGCGTCCGCAGGCTGCCGTCTGCCCGCGCCGAGAGCGTCTCAACGAAAGGTGTTCGGCCGGGACTAATCCCGCACGAGGTCGACTTAAGCCAAGGGCGGCTATCATTCGCCCGGTTGCTGAAGGGCGGCAACGGTCTCGACGGAGCGCCGCGGGAGCCGCCTGCTCACGCTCGTGCTGTGGTGCTCCCGCGACTACGTCCGTCCACGACGCGCGGTCGCTCCCGGGCTCCCCGGCAGACTACTTCCCGCCCGGCCGGGATCACGAGATCAGCCCTCGGGGTTGCTGACCATCCATACCTGTTTCAGAGGTAGGCGGGCCTGGAGGTCGGCCGGTAGGCGGGGGTAGTTGCGAAGCACGGCATCGACCACGTCCGCTGCCGCCCACACCCGGATCCTGAGCCGATCGTGGCGCATCTGATCCCGGCCCGGTCGAGTCAGCCCGTCCCAAGCCACAAGCAGACCCTGATCCGCCTTCTGCGTCGCCATCACACCCTGAAGCTGTGACACCACTGGCGCGCCGACCTGACCACCGGACTTGACCTGCACCAACACAGTTGGTGAGTCCAATCCCAAAGGGCCGCAGCCCGCGGTGATGTCGATGCCGCCGTCCGGTCCGGGCGGGGACATGTCGCACCGAAAACCCTCGGCTTCGAGGACGGCGGTCACCAACCGCGCCAACTCGTGACCGGTGAAGTCCTCTCCGATGCGGGTGAGGATCTGATCCGTGGCGGCCTGTTCGAAATCGGTGCTCAGCTCGGGCGAATCGACTGAGCTGTCGGACTCTGAGCCGGCGGTACCGGTTCCGGGCGGGATCGGCAGTGCTTCCACCGCACCGGGATCCGTGCCGTACTGCAGCAGGTGCTCGAGGCGCGAGACCGCGTTGTTCTTGCTCGGCGCGAACACGGTGAGCACGCTGCCCAGCGTGTAGAGCAGATCCTGCTTGACCGCCGAGCGGGGCAGATCGGTGCGCCGCCAGTCCACCGACACCGTGTGGCGCATCGCAGGCGGCCCGTCGGGTCGATACCGGTAGCCCTCGGTGACCCGGCCCAGCGCGATCTGCTTGGTCGTCTTCATCGGCATGACGAGCAGGTCACCGGGGGTGATGCGTCCGCGGATTGCCCACAGTTGCGCTACAACGTTCTGCACTCGACCCTTGCTTTCACCCATGAGGATCGGCTCGACAACTCCAGCGATGTCGGCGCGCGAAGTGCAGGCCGTGAGGTCCGGGATCTCCTCCCAGCCGCCACCCGAACACCCCTCGGCGATGGCAGCCTGGTCCCTTTCTCCCAGCCTGCCCGAACGCACTACCCACGCTGATGCCGTCACAGTTGCCACCGTATCCATCGGCTGATCCCGTGACGACTCGGACGGAGGCCGTGGCGTCGAATCCGCCGTGCAGTGATCAGTCGCGCTGCGCGGTACGCGATGAGGGAACTCGGTTCATTGACGACGCGAGCGATTTCGAACCAGCGCAATCATTGCTGCTGACTTCGTGGCCCGCCGGGGTGTCGTGATGCGCGATGATGTTTGGGTGACGCACCGGCTGCTGCAAACTGTGTGCAGCCTGTTAGGACAGCGCGCCCGGGCTCGCGCCGGGCCTCCAGCCTTCGTCGTCGGGTGAGCCTCGTAAGGAGCCTTGTGAGCACCCTCGGTAGTTTCATCTGGTCAATCACCGACCAACTTCGGGGTCCCTACCGCGCCAACCAGTACTGCAACGTGATCCTCCCGCTCAGGGTCCTACGCCGCCTCGACTGCATCCTCGATGCCTGAACGGGAGTCGGTGCGCGCTCGCGGCGAAGTACGACAACCCCAACCGTCTCAAGATCGAGGTCAAGAAGGCCACTTGGCGAGCGTTCTACACACGGCGTTCTCCGCCGCATTCTCCGGCCTGCTACCAGGCTCGGTTCACGACCGAACCGAACCCGAATGCGGTGGGCCTGTTCCGGGCGCGGGGGAAACGGACTCGCCGGGCGACCCGAGCCCCGAACCGCTCGAGGCGTGGCCGCCGTTGTGGCTCCATCGTTGCGAGCACGCCCGGTCGGTGCAAATCATCTTGCCGCCCAGCTGATTACCGGGATCGGCGGGGTCCGACGTCCATTGTTCACCTGCCACTCGTGTTCCGAAGAGCGCCGATCGCGCGAGGAAAAGCCTCGAAGCCGAGCGGCTGATCACATCACCGGCACCGCCGGTACCCACCCTTATCGGGGGCGCAGCTGGATCAGATCCTTCGCCAGCTCGACGGGTCATCAAGCTGAGTGGCCGCGGTTCCGCAAGCTGCTCCGAGCCCAACGGAAACCAGCCCGACTGCTACCCCATAAGCTCCTGGGGTAGCAGTTGAATCGGTAAGACATGGCAAGGGGCGAAATGGGCGACGAATCAAACGTCCTAGACCAGTTGATTTCCCGCATCGACGACCCCCGTCTGCGTGAGCGGCTCGCGCGTGAGGTAGATCTCCTGCGTGGGTCTCGTCGCTTCGGGTTGGTGTTCGACCGGCACCTCCCTGAGTCGGTCCGCCTTCCTGACCATCCGATCCGCAAGGGTATCCGCGTCGCGCTACGCGACGAGTCGTCTTCCGAAGCATGGATCGTCGACCGGTTCACCGACCGCACTCGCGAGGTCGCTGTCCTCAGCGGCGACGGCGGTGAGCGGCACGTCTCCGAGTTGATCGTGGTCCGTGAGTTCGGTGAGCCAATCTACCCCGGTCTGCGGTCGGCGGAGCGGATCGAGAACGGTCCTGCTAAAGCGCCGTGGCACATCGTGATCAACGGCGAGAACTTCCATGCACTGCAAGCCTTACGGTCAACGCACCGCGAGAAGGTTGATCTGATCTACATCGACCCGCCCTACAACTCCGGCGGCAAGCGATCGTGGCTCTACAACGACAGATTCGTCGATGGCAGCGACCGGGCGAAGTCATCGAAGTGGTTATCGTTCATGGAACGTCGTATCAAGATTGCGTGGCATCTGCTTAAACCGTCGGGGGCAATCATGGTCTCGATCGGTGACGATGAACAACATAGGCTTCGGATGCTCTTGGATGAGGTATTTGAGGTGGACAACCGGGTTGCTCAGCTTGCCGTGGAGATGTCCACGACCTCTGGCCCAAAAACCACGAACGCTCAGCAAGGAACAATCGTCAAGAATATTGAGTATGTGCTCATATATCGAAAGTCAGACGCATTCGATGTGGAGGTACAACACACACCACTGTACGACGGAATCGACAGGTGGGACGCGAATTACCCATTGTGGCTCAACGACGATGGCACTACGGACTCAGTCTATGATCGTCTCGACCGTGATCCTGACGTGCGCGCAGACATTGAGCGATTCGAACTGATCCACGAAACTGGCAAAAAACGAGGAAAGTTCCTGGGCGCGTCGGCAATGGACGTCCTACTCCCGGCTTCCGAGGCTGCACGCGGGTTCATCCTGAACAACTTGCATCGCATAGGCCGCACTGATACCCCGCCGGTTTCTGCCAATGTGGTTGATGTGCCGGCTGGCCGATGGGTGGTGCACCACACTGACGACCGGTCGTATCGGCTCACTAAATCCGGCAAGGGTAAAGTCTGGCAGATCTACACACTCGACCGAAACTACCGACAGTCTGACGACTACATTCCCCGGTTTGGACGCACCGTCATCAGAGGAGATCTCTGGCGCGGGTTTCATTCGGACATGGGTCATGTGTCGACCGAAGGCGGTGTCGCATTCGCCAATGGAAAAAAGCCGTTACGACTCATCGAGCAGCTGATTCGGTGGGCCAACAATGCACCAGATGCAATCGTGCTCGACTTTTTTGGCGGTTCTGGAACGACCGCTCATGCGATCATGCGGATGAACGCCAAAGACGGTGGCCATCGCCAATCCATTGTAGTAACGAACAATGAAGTAGGTATTGAGCAGCAGCAGAAGCTGCGTCGACACGGCTCGCACCCCGGCGACACAGAGTGGGAAGAGTGCGGTGTGTTCGAGGCGGTCACCCGTCCCAGGGTCTCGACTGTTGTCACTGGGAAATGCCCTGATGGCACTGTGCACTCCGAAGCGCTGGCGGCGAACGTGGAGATGTTCGACCTGACCTACCTCGACCCGGGCATGGTTCGCCGCGGGCACGAGTTCGAGTCGGTCGCTCCTCTGATGTGGCTCGAAAGCGGTGCGCGAGGGCCGCGCATCAACAGGGCGCCGGACGAGGGCTGGGCGCTCACCGACGCCTACGGTGTCCTGTTCGACATCGACGCGCTGTCCGCGTTCACCAGCGCCGTGACTAAGGCCGCGACCAGCGCTACCCCGCCTGCGGTGGCATTCATCATCACCGACTCCGAGGCCGAGTACCAGGAGGCTGTCGAGCGCATCCCTGTCGGGATCGAGACAGTGCAGCTGTACGAGGACTACCTGTCGAACTACACCATCAACATCGCGGGCGGTGCCCGGTGAAGTTCACGCTGGAGAAGTATCAGACCGACGCCGTCGAAGCTGTCCTGACCAGCCTCGCCAAGGCGCGCGCGGCCTACCTTGAAGACAGCGAGCGCACCGCTGTCGGTCTCACCGCCCCAACCGGCGCCGGCAAGACCGTCATCGCCACGGCGGTGCTCGAAGGCATCTACAAGGGCACACCGACCCGCTCGCCGAACTCGAACATGACCGTTCTGTGGATCACCGACGACCGGGCACTGAATGCGCAGACGATCACGAAAATCCACCAGGCATCCGGCGGTGCGATCGACATTAACTGCATCCGCTACCTGGGCGAGGTCGACTACCGCACGCTCGAACCCGGTGTCATCTACTTCGTCCATATCCAAGCCATGCAAAAGAATTCGACACTGCACGCCGTCCGAGCCGACGGAACCCGCAATGACAAGCGGACGCACGGCGCGTGGGACATGATCGCCAACACCGCGCGCGAACGCGGCGAGGACTTCCTGGTGATCTGGGACGAGGCGCACCGCGGTTCGGCGACGAAGGGCAACGACCGCAAGTCGATCGCCGGGACGATCGTCGGTGGCGGGACGACCAACATCGGCACCACGCAGCCTCCAGCGCCCGTGGTCCTCGGTATTTCGGCAACGCCTGATCGGTTTCACGCCGCCATGCACGCCGCCGATCGCACGATGCGCCTGCACGACGTCAAGGCCGGCGACGTCCGCGAGTCCGGCCTGCTCAAGGACCGCATCCTGCTGCGCAGCCTCGGAGAGTCGCAATCGGCCGACAACACGATGCTGGCGCTAGCGGTCGAGGAGCTGAAGTCCTCGGACGAGGCATGGCGCGTCCACCACGAGACCACCGGTGACCGGCTCGTCGAGCCGCTGCTGGTGGTGCAGGTTGAGCAGGGCCTGTCGCCTGCGAAGGAGGAGGCACGACTGGCGGAGATCCTGTCGGTGATGGAGTCGACGTGGCCGGCACTGTCCGACTACGCCGTCGCTCATGCCTTCGGCGACCCACACGGCCCAAAGAAGGTGGGGGACAGGACTATTCGCTACCTGCCGCCGGAGGCGATCTCCGGCGACGATCAGGCGCGGGTCGTCTTGTTCAAGTCTGCGCTGACTACCGGCTGGGACTGCCCGCGGGCCGAGGTGATGATCTCGTTCCAGAACAAGGACAGCTACACCGAGATCGCCCAGCTGATCGGCCGGCTCGTCCGCACCCCACTTACCAAGCGCATCGACGGCGGCCACGACCGCCTCAACGAGGTGGCCGCGTATCTACCAGGCTTCCGAACCGAGCACGTCGCGCGGGTCGTGAGCGCGCTGACCGAGGACGAAACCGTCGAGGTTGACATCGTCGTAGCGCCTGTCGTGTGCGAGAAGTCCGCGACGGTGCCGGCCGAACTGTTCGACCAGCTCGACACGCTGCCGTCGTACACGCGACAGAGAGCGTCGTTCAGCTCCCGCACTGCCCAGCTGATGCGCTTGGCGGCTACGCTCACCGAGCACAACGTGATCACGAAGGGGTCGGCGAAGGCCAAGCAATGGATCGTCGACCAGATACGCGCCGCTGATGGCCAGCACAGCAGCGAGATCGACGCGAAGGTCGACGACATCGTGTCGCTAACGATCAGCACCACGATGATCGCCTACGGCGAAACGATCATGCAGAGCGTCGGCAAGTCCAGCACCGCCACGAATGAGCGAGACTTGGAGGGCTACTTTCAGAAGGCCAAACGCCTGCTCCCGGACGGTTCGGCGAACTGGTACTTCAACGACCTGTGCGACGCGGGCGAGGACGAGGTCGACGCTGCCGTGCGCCTGGCAGCGATGGCCGACCTCGGATTCAAGGCGACAATTGAGGAACAGGCCGAGGTGCTGATCGGTACTTGGCGCGAGCAACATCGCGCGAAGGTGTCAGCGCGTCCGCGTCACGTCCGGGACCAGATCGAACCCTTATGGCATCAAGGCTCAACGCCCATGCTTCCCACGACGGTCGAGGTCCGTGACGCCTACCCGGCCGCGACAGAGAGGGTGCGCGACAAGGCCACCGAGCCGATCACCACGTACCCCTCTCACCTGTACGTCATTCCCCCAGGAAAGCCTCACCCGGGCGAGTTCCCGGTCGACACGTCCCGCTCGTCGTGGGAGGCGGAGGTTCTCGACGTCGAGCTCGCGTCAGAGACTCTGGTGGGCTGGTACCGAAATCCCTCGTCAGGCCGGCATGCGCTGGCGGTGTCCTACGAGTTCGGCGACAAGCACCAACTGATGCACCCGGACTTCCTGTTCTGGCACGACGATGGCGACGGCGCGTTCGTCATGGACATCGTCGATCCACACCGGTTCGACCTCGCGGACACCTCGGCGAAGTGGTCTGCCCTTGCGCGCTACGCCCAGGACCACACCGATCGGGTCCGCCGCTGCCTCGCGGTCGCAAAGGTCGACGGCAAGTTGCGAGCACTGGACCTGACCGCACCTGGCATCGACGACAAGATCGCGGAAGCCACGAACCAGAACCTGATCGAGGCGATCTTCCTCGCCGATGGCATGGCCTATCCCTAGCACGGCCGGGCAACGAGGTGTACCGGATACTGGATCCGGTACACCTCGCCTACTGCTGATTAGGCCCCGCTGACCTGGCGAAAGCGACTCCACGCCACACCTTCCATAGTGTCACCGAGAGTCCCGGGCTTGGACTCCCACGCACCGCCGCCCAGCAACGATCGTGTCCAGGTCACCAGGTGGCTGCATGCGCAGATGAAGCTCTCCCAACCGACCCGGGTGGACGGCAAAAGCCCCGTCTTCCTCGGTTCCGATGACCCTCGCCGACATCACAGACTCGAACATCGTCCACGACACTGAACGCAAACTCGCGGTCGCCCCGAGGTCGCAGCCTCGTCGACGCGTCCCTCGCGCGCAAGGGCAACGGCGTCCTCGAGATGTGGATCGCGCCCGCCGCGTAGCGGTACACCGTCCGTAGCATGTCCGCCGGCGATAGCTCGGACACTGCAGCGATCGACGAGCTGGGGATGTTCCGACAGGGACGTGGGGCATGTACGTCCGCCAGTACGAGTTCCTGTCGCAGTTGTTCGACTACGAGAACCCGTGGCTGTAGAAGCTCGCGATTTACCTCAAACTCCGCCCCCCAGCTCACCGGCGACGAAAAGCAGACCCCGATCGACGTCCCCGGTGACGATCGACTACCTCGGTCACCACGAGCAGGCGCAGCAGCACAGCCAGCCACCGCCGGCGTGCGGTTGGAGCCAGCGAAGAATGCATACGCCGGATCCGTGAGGGATCCGGAGATGGTCGCCCTCGAAGTGGTGATCGCGAAGATCAACGACCTATTCTCCGGCGATCACCCGGATTCGTACGACCCGAATGTCGTGACGCACATCTGGGACCGGCTCGAGGAATCGGAAACGCTGCAGCAGCAGGCCCGTCACAACTCGATGGCGCAAGTCTCCGCCAGCCCCGACCTCGATATCGCGTTCGTCGACGCCGTGATCGGGGCGATGGAATCCTCGGCAAACCAGTTGGCGCAGATCCTCAACAACAAGAACCTCGCCCAGAAGCTCCCCGGCGAACTCCTGCCGTCCGTGTACCGCACCCTGCACGGAGTCGGCGCCTGATGTACGACCTTCCCGGCCTGGCACCAAATTACGACAGTCGGAGTCGGCACCAGCTACAAAGACTATCCATGACGGGGTGAGCCAGTAGGGTGCGCACATCGAACACGGAAGAAGGAGGCACAGTGCAGGTTCTCTATGTTGTGGAGTTTGACGTTCGGCCGCGGAACGCTTCAATCGATCTGTACGAGACGACACTGGGCAGCATCGCGTCCTGGCTCACCTTCACCTCGGGTCAGCGCATTGATCGGGTTACCCTGGCCACCCGTGGGCGTCTCGAGATGCGCCCCAACAAGTCCGGTTCTCCCCGCACTGCTATCTGGGAAGCCACCGGCACAAAAGATGCGAAAGCGATCAGGGTCGAGATCCGGGATGGTAGTGAAGAATCGGGCTCAGCATTTGTTACCCGACTGACGTTGGGACACATCGGCACTGAAACGACCGTTCGTGTCTCAATGGCACGCGAGAGCTCTCCTACATGGCTTTCACCTGCGCCGCCAGCGGATCTCTGGCAGCCTGGAGTCATTCGTTCGCTTCTCGAGAACGACCAGATCGTTCTCGCCATCAACGGTCAGATTCAGGATGGCCGCTACCTGCAGGTCCGAGATGATGCCGAAGTCAGCACCCTAGCTGAGGCCATCCGCACGCCCTCTCGATTGCCGATTCTGCTCGTCCATACGCGAACACTTCCCGCACTCAAGGCATCTCGCGAGTCTGCGGCCAAACTTGTTGGTCTTGTACGTGTCGTGACTATCGACTATCGCGCTTTGAGGACTCTCGATGCCGAGATACCTGGATTCGCACCACCTTTTGCGGGCGCACGGCTGATCTGGAGCGACCCTTCAGCACGCACCGTTTCATTCGACGAGCAACAGTTGAATTCCGAAAACTCGGACCTACTACGAGCCCACCTGATGCGGCTGCTCGCACCGACATCCGTTCTCGCGCGCGGTCTGGATCGCGCCTTTCGCGAGGCGCGTCGGGCGGAGGTCGCCGATCAGGATCGCTCCGCTCGAGCTCGGACCGCGCATGCCCTGGCCGAGGGCAATACCAGTGCGCAGATTGAAGCCCTACAAGACGAACTCAGCGCCGTACGATCAGGCGCCTACGAGTGGCAGCAACTCGCAACAGACGAGGAGGATCGCGCTTCACGATTCCAGGCACAAGCGGAGAAGGTGCCCACTCTCGAAGCCGAAATCGAACAGCTGAAGGTAGCCCTTCAAGCAAGCATCACTCCGCCTGACGCCGCAAGACCCGAAGAAGATCCCTGGGCAACACTCCCACCCCTCATTACTGGTGACGCATTCAGTGCAGAGAACCTCTTCCTTCATCTGCAAGACGCCGGGTCCGGGCACATCCTGTTCACCGATCGAGCTGCAACTACGTGGAAGAAGAGCAAGTATCCCTTTCCCGATGAGATGGCCGAGTGTCTAACGAAGCTCACCCGAGTTGCGGCGACCCTCTATGACGATCAGGACCGAACCTACCCGCATCTGGATACATGGATGCGGGACGAGTTCGATCTCAAGGTCGCTCTTCAAGACGATCGAATCGAGAAGAACGCCAAGCTCCGGGACTTTGAATACGACGGCAGGACGCACAACAGAACGCCGCACGTCAAGGTTCGCGATCACACGGCACCGTCACAGGTGGGGCGGATCCATTTTGCCCTCGACTCCGGGAATCGCAGGATCATCGTTGACCACGTGGGGCTCAAGCTCTACTGAGTTGGGATCGCCCAGCAAATCCGGAGAGTCCCATTTCCTTTTAGTGAGACGGCTCCTGACAGCCTGGCGCCGAAGTGGGTCATCCCAACTCAATTCCGTCTCAAAAGATCATTCCAAAGCGGGGTGCCGAAACCCTGCTACGGAAACAATTTTCGATCCGCCTGACGGCATCGAGCTGAGATACGCGCGCGTCTCAACGATAGGACAGGACCTCGACCGGAAGATCGACGCCCTCACCGCCTCCGGCATCGACCCGGACTGCATATACGTCGACCGCAAGTCCGGCGCGACCACCGACCACCCCGGGCTGACCGTCCTGCTCGAGGACGCCGTTGGTGGAATTGCTCCTACTGCTGGGAAAGGGAGAATGAACCCGAGCTGCCGGGCGTGGACCATTCACACCAGTCTTTGCCTCGAGGCCGGCGCACGACCGATCGTGCGCCGTACACCCAGGTAGGCGCCGCGCCGAAGACCCTCGCCCCGCGCTACCGTGGACCCGCACACATCCCCGCGCAGGACAGAGGACCCGATGACCGACCACGACACCACCGACGACCAGCCGCTTCGGATCGACGGCGCCCTCGCCGTGGTCACCGACGAGCGCGACCAGCTGCACTCCCTGTGCGTGCGCACCCTCGCCGAGCTGCTCGGCTCCGAGCCGGACACCGACGAGGACGGCGACATCGCGATCCCCGTGCACGGCTTCGCCGTCTACGTGACGGTCGCCGACGACGGACCGCAGCTGCACGTGTGGTCGTCGATCGTCACCGGCATCACCGACCGCGCGCAGGCCACCACGCAGCTGGTCGAGCTGTCGGAGGAGTGGCCGCGGTTGCGCTTCACGCTCAGCGAGGAGCACCTGCTGGTCTCGACCCTCCTCGACGCGGACCCGTTCGCGCCGCAGCACCTGCTCAACCTGATCGACGAGGTCCACGACCTCACCCACGACCTCGACGACGACTTCGCGGCCCGGTTCGGCGGCAGCCTCGACTGCGACGCCGACGACGACAGCTATGCCGGCGAGTGCGGTGGCGGCGGCTGCGGCGACGACTGCGCGTGCGGGCACGACGCCGAGCCGGCCGAAGGCGACCTCGGCATCACCGCCAAGTAACCCGGCAACAGCACCAGGCCGGGTCGCCCCGCACGGGGGCGGCCCGGCCTTGCTGCGCCACAGGTCAATTCACGCCGCCGGCAGCCGCAGCGTGAACACCGTGACCCCCGCCTCCCGGGCCACGTCGATCGTGCCGCCGTGCAGCCGCGCGTTCTCCAGCGCCAGCGACAGCCCCAGCCCGCTGCCCTCGCTGCGCCCGCGGGCGGTGTCCACCTTGAAGAACCGCTCGAAGATCTCCTCCCGGTGCTCGTCCGGCACCCCCGGCCCGTGATCGCGCACCTCGACCACCGCCCGCTCCCCCTCGCGCCGCACGCTCACGCGCACCGGGTCGGCCCCGTGCCGCAGCGCGTTCCCCACCAGGTTCGCCACCACGATCTCCAGCCGGCGCGCGTCCCCGCGCACCGGCACCGGGGCGTCCGCCGACACCGGGACCCGGCCGTCCCAGCCCCGCGCGGTCAGCGTCGCGCGCACCAGCGCCGCCAGGTCCAGCTCCGCGACGTCGAGCGTCGCCCGGCCGACGTCGTGCCGCGACATCTCTATCAGGTCCTCCACCAGCCGGGCCAGCTTGTCGATCTCCTCGCCGACGATCCGGGCCGCCGCGCCGGTGTCCGCGGGCAGCCGGTCCGCCTCCTCCCGCAGCACCTCCCCCATCGGCACCAGCGCGGCCAGCGGCGTGCGCAGCTCGTGGGAGACGTCGGCGACGAACCGGCGCGACTGCGACTCCGACGCCGTCAGCCGGGCGATCGCCGAACCGTGTTGGCGTATCATCTCGTTGAACGTCTCGGTCACCTGCGCCAGCTCGGCCACCCCCACCTCCGGCAGCCGCACGTCGAGGTCGCCGGCCGCGGCCTGCGCGGCCGCGTCGTCGAGGCGGCGCAGCGGACGCACGAGCGTCGACGCGATCCACCACCCGACCAGCCCGCACAGCACCACGCCCACCGTCAGCGTCACCGCGACGATGCGGACGAGGCTGTCGAACTTCTCCTGCACCCCCACCAGCGGCCTGATCGCGTACGCCTTCACCAGTTGCTCCTGCTCGCCGGCGACGTCGCTGACCACCACCGACTCGCCGAGCAGGATCCGCTGCGAGTCCAGCCGCTGGAACCGCACCAGCCGGGGAGAGTCGACGCCGGCGGCGAACGACTCACCGACCTGCGCCGGATCCACCGAGCCGCGGTGCACCACCCTCCCGTCCACCACGGCGGTCGCGTCGCCGGGCAGATACTGTTGCAGCGCAGCCGGATTCGAGGTGTCGATGTGCTGGCCGTACAGCACGGCCATGTCGTCGCGGAACTCGGTGATCGCCGCGTCCTGCGCGTTGGTGTACACCCAGGACCGCGCGGCGATCGCCACCGCGACCGCCGTCACGCCCGCCACCACGGCCACCGCGACGACGAACACCAGCACGAAGCGGGCCTGCAGTCCCCCGAGCCGCGGCCTCACCGCGGCGGCACGAATCGGTAGCCGAACCCGCGGACGGTCTCGACGATCCGCGGGTCGGACGGGTCGTCCTCGATCTTCGCGCGCAGCCGCTGGATCGCCGCGTCCACCAGCCGGGAGTCGCCGAGGTAGTCCTGGTCCCAGGCCGCCGCGAGCAGCTGCTGCCGGCTGAGCACCTGACCGGGGCTCTCCGACAGCACCAGCAGCAGCCGAATCTCGGTCGGGGTGAGGGTGATCGGCACCCCGTCGCGGTGCACGCGCAGCGCCCGGCGGTCGATGTCGAGGCCCGTGTCCGACGGCGCGGCGGCAGCCGCCTGCGGAGCCTGCGGCAACGCGACCGTGCGCCGCAGCACCGCCTTGATGCGGGCGTCGAGCACCCGCGGCGTCACCGGCTTGACCACGTAGTCGTCGGCGCCCGCCTCCAGCCCGGCGACGGTGTCGACGTCGTCGGACCGCGCGGTGAGGATCACGATAGGCACCGCGCTCACGGCCCGCACCCGGCGGCAGATCTCGTAGCCGTCGGCGCCCGGCAGACCGAGGTCGAGCAGGATCAGGTCGGTCTCGGCGATCTCCGCCGCCAGGTCGGTGTTGCCGTCCGCGCGGTGCCGCACCCGGTGCCCCAGCCGGGTCAGGCCGAGGCGCATCGCCTCGGCCCCCGCCGGATCGTCCTCGATGAGGAGAATGCTCGCCACGTGTCGGCCGCCTTCGTCGGATGCACTCCTGCCGCTGGTCAGGATCGTACCGCCGCGCCGGAGCCGCCCCCGGGTCGCGTTCATCGCGCGACCAGCCGTTCCGCCCGCGGATCCGACAGCCGCGCGAGCCCGTCACCGCCGCCGACCGGCGCGTCGGTGGTGGTGAACGCGGACGCGATCAACGTGAAACATCCGACGATCAGCAGCGCGCCGAGGGCGTCGCTGGGCCGGTGCCATCGCAGCACCACCACCGTCACCGCGGTGCCCGTGGTCACCAGCGCCGCGTTGACCGCCGCGACCGGGCGCCAGCGCCGCGGCGTCGCGAGCACCGCCGTGCATGCGACGGCCGCGACCGCGGTGAGCGTGCCGCTCGGGAAGGAGTTGTGCATCACCAGCCCGTCCAGGCTCGGGCGGTTCAGCGCCCGCTTGAGCCACCACGCCGTCACGATCGGACCGAAGGTCACCAGCGCCACCCGGCCGGCCAGCCGCAGCGGCTGCTCCCCCATCACCACCAGCAACGCGACGAGGACCCCGCCGACGAGCGTGAACGGCACGATCGCCCCGACGAAGATCGCGGAGAAGCCGCTGGCCGACGAGGTGGACGCCCGGGCCATCAGCGCCTGGTCGACGACCTGGCCCGCGGTGGTGTGGACGGCGAGCCCGAAGACGGCGAGGCCGACGACCCCCAGCGCGAACGCGGCCGAGAGCCGTTCGGGACGGACCCGGACGCGGCGGTTGAGAATGTTCATGCCACCGACACTGCCGACGCCGTGTCACGAGCCCGCCGCGCCCGCGCCCCGCCTCCGCCACGAAGTGTCACGATCTCGTGACACGCCCGTCGCACGCGTCACGGCGCTGTCGGTGCGGCCTGGCATCCTTCCCCCATGCACCTGAGTGACGAGGGCTTCGAGCCGCCCGAGGCGTGCGTGCAGTGGTGCCGCACCCGGTCCTACCCGCTGCACGTCCTCGACGACGGCGCCCAGGTCGACCTCGACTGGTGGAACGGGCACCTCGCACAGGCCGGCCACGAGATTCGGCTGCGCGGACGCGATCTCGACGGACGCGTCGTCGCCGAGGGCGTCGCGGTGGTGCAGCGCAACGACCTTCGGCGCGGCAGCGAACTCGTCGAGCCGGACGACGACGGCCTGGGTCTGCTGTTCCTCTGCGCCGCCTGGCAGGGCGCGCACCCGCACCGCCGGTTCAAGCGCCGCTTCCCCGACGTGGTCAATCCGCACGCCCGCGTCGGCGAGGACCCGCTCGCCCGGATCCGGGGCGTCCTGAGGCACTGCGCGCGCGAGCGTTCCCTCCCGAACGCGGCGAGCGCGTCGTGGTCGGGCTGGCCGGAGACGCCGGGCGTCGGGGTGTCGCTGCTGGCGGTGTACCTGTGGGCGGTGGAGGCGGGCACGTCGAGCGGCCGGGCCCAGCTGATCGACCAGTACGGCGTCTCCACGCTGATCCACGAGGGCTGGCTCGAGGACCCGTCGGTCAGCGGCTTCACCCTCCGCCGCTACGACCGGTACGTCACCCTGCTCGGCGACTGGGCGGCGCAGGCGAACACCCGCCCCGAGCTGATCGAGATGTGGCTGGTGCAGCGGTGGAGCGCGCGACTGCGCGAGGCCCGGCAGGGGGCACTGGCGGAGCCCACGCTGTTCTGACGACGGGGCAGGGTAACTTTGCGACGGGGGTCGGGGACGGTCGTCGAGATCGCACCACCGAACAGGACGTCGGCACCGTGGTCAACGCTGCACGAATGCGCCTTCTCTCCCAGCGACATTGCCGACCCGTACTCCCGAGGTGCCCCCAGTTGAACCGATCGACCCAAGAAATCTTCGACCGCGCCGCGGAGTTCGCCCAGCGCTTCGAGAATGACGTGCCGACCGACTGGAGCGACCTGATCGAGGCCGACGACGTGGCCGAGTCCGAGGCCACCGAGGCCACCGATCCGACCGACGCCCCCGACGCGGACATGGAGGCCGACGCCGACGCCACCCACGAAGAGGCCGACGCCGAGGTCGACTCCGACGCCACCGACGAACAGGCCGAGGCCGAGGCAGAGACCGCCGCCGAGGCAGAGGCAGAGGCAGACGACCTGGAGCCCACCCCGCTCGCCGTCCTCCGCGCCGCCGCGCGGGCCCACGCCCAGGCAGAGGACGACCTCGCGGCCAGCCTCGCCGCGGCGCGGGACGCCGGCTACTCGTGGAGCGCGATCGTCGCCGAGCTCGGGACCACCGGCGAGTCGCTCCGACAACTGCAGCAGGCCGCGGCCAACTGACCGCGTCTCCGGACGCCTACCCCCCGCATCGGTTGATGGGAACCATCATTCGGTCTACCCAGTTGATGGTTCCATCACCCGGCGCGAGCAGCACTGTGGATCGTCATCGCGTACACGGTCTGCACCGCCGACAGGTTGCTCAGGTGCAGCAGGAACGGATCCCCCTGCGGCCCATCGCGATACGCGCTCAGCAGCGGTGCCTAAGAGCAGGTCGCGAAGGCCACTGCAGAGTCGTAGTGCGACGCGCACGGTATCCCGCGCCCAGGAGCGCTCTCCTCGGGTCGGTGACAGCTTGGTGACACCTCGATGACGGCTGATGAGGACGATTGGGAGCGCGACGATGGCTTGATTTGGGAGGCCGCGTCGCAGTGGACTGCACCGATATCCCCGAGGGGGAGGCCATGACCGCCACGTCCGCCGAAATCGAGGCCTACGCTCCGGCCTCCCCGTTTGCCGAGACCTTCCAGCTGGTGTCGGAGGACGAAGCCCCCGGAATGGGCATGGAGACGATGCCTCCGGGAACTGGTATGGAATCGCCGTTCCGCTCCGAGTATCGAGAGGCCGCTGGCCTCGGTGGGCCGAGTCCGGAGCGCGAGGCGTACGAGACAATGGTTTCGAGCCTGTACGAGGCGGAATTCGGTGAGGCGCTCTACGAGTTGGCGGCTGAGGCCGCTGCCACGATGGGCGCGCAGTCCAATGAGGTCCAGGCCCGCGACGGCGAGCAATTCCTCGAGCAGTACATGGCCCCGCTCGCAAGTGAAGCTGAAGCGGTGCTCGATCGCTATGCGCAGCAGTACATGCAACACGACATCACCACTAGCTCCGAGGACGAACTCGACCGGCTGTTCGAGTCGATCCGGCCCAGCTTCGAACATATGTCTCCAGCGTTCGAGAACTTCCTGGGAGGAATCTGGGACAAGGCCAAGGCCGCTGCCCGCGGTGCGGTGAGCCTGGCGAAGAAGGGGGTCGCCGCCGTCGGCAAGATCGTCCCGCTCGGATGGATCTTCGGCAAACTCAAGGGACTGGTTCGGCCGCTGCTCAAGCAGGTACTCAAGCTCGCGCTGGGGCGACTCCCAGTCTCTCTGCGGCCAGTGGCCCGCAAGCTTGCGGGTCGGTTGTTCGGTGAGCAGGAGCTAGGAGCCGGTGAGGACGAGGACTTCAGCGGCTTCGAACAGACTGAAACCCTCGCGGCACGCGAGTCGCTCGCACACCCGGACCCGGACGGGATCCAACGCGAATTCGACGCACGCGTGGCCAGTCTGTTCTTCACCGAACAGGAGGACGAGCAGGAGTCGATCCAAGCGGAAGCCGCCCAGGAGACCGAGCAAGAGACCGAGGACCGGCTAGCCACACTCGATACCGCCCGCGAGCAGTTCGTGCGCGACGTCACCCAGGCCGCTCCGGGCGGCAACGTCAACGATGCGATGGAGAACTTCGTTCCCGCGATCCTGGCCGCACTCAAGTTGGGCATCAGCATCATCGGCCGCGACAAGGTGGTCGGCTTCCTCGCTGGCTACCTGGGAGACCTTGTCCGCCCCTACGTGGGAGCGGACGTCGCGTCCCCCTTGTCGCAGGCCATCGTGTCCACCGGGATGAGTCTGATCGGGCTGGAGGTTCCTGCGGAACCAAGCAGATTGGCCGGGGAGGCGGTGGCCAGCGCCGTCGAGGGGACCGTTCGCCGGGTCGCCGAGCAGGGGCAGGAAGTCTTCGAAGACCAACGCCTGCTCGAGGCGGCCGTGCAGGAAGCCTTCACAGAAGCCGCCGCCGAATCATTCCCCCCCGACATGATCCGCGAGGAATACCAGGAGGCGTCGCCGCGACTGGCCGGGCGCGGCACCTGGGTGCTGCGCCCGGTCACCGGCCGGCGGCGGTACAAGCGATACACCCGGGTCCTCGACGTCACCGTGAACCGGCAGACCGCCCGGCTGGTCACTGGGTTCGGGTCGGTGCAGCTGGCGTCGTTCCTGCAGGCCCGATTCGGGGTCGCGGCACCCGTGACCTGCAAGGCTTACCTGTACGAGGCGCTGGTGGGAACCAAACTGTCCTCGATCGCCAGGCTGGAACAGGGTGTTCCAGGACTCGGCCCGACCTCGTCGCAGGGGTGGAAGCTGTTCCTGCCTCTGACCCGACAGACGGCCGCCGCCTTGTTCGGCGAACCCCGACTTGGACGCGATGTGGCTAACCAATTCCTGCTCTCCCCCCGCCGAATCGCGGTTGGACAGCGCTTCCTAGTTCTCATCCCCCAAGGTCCAAGTCGACGTCCGGCGCCCCAAGGCGGTGTCGTGACGACCCGGTCGCTGGTGGGGCGCACCAGTCAGGCCAACCTGACGCTGAATGTCCCGGCATCGCAGGCGCAGATCTACATTCACCTCAACGAGACCGACACGCAGGCCGTGGCAGCGTCGATGCGGCGCGGCGAGTCGGTCACCCCTGCAATCGTGTTGCTCAAGAAGATCTATGCCGCCGCGCTGCGGAGCATGCTCTCGGGCAACGCCGGGCGACACGTCAAGGTGATACACGAGGCGGCGGCGAGTGAACAGTTCGCCGGCAAGGTGCTCTCCGCGGTCGGCGTACAACTGCTCGAGAAGATCGGCGCAAAGATCATCGACTGGGTCGGCACGGCCCTGTCGGAGTACTTCACCCGGCAACGCCAAGACTTCCTCACCGCGGCCGACAAACCGGTCAACGGGGTGACCATCATCGTGACCGCTCGGCACAATTCGATGATGCAGGTACTCAGCAAGGCACTTGCTGGCGATGCGGTAGGCTCCGCGGTCGCCCTGACCAAAGCGCTGCTGCAGCGGGCCGAGATCGGTGTGCGTACCGTCGCAGGTTTCCGGTCATGATCGACGAGGCCGCCGCGCTGCGTTTCGAGTTGTCCGGCGAGGCGGCGCACTGGCAGACCGCCACCGTGGGCTTGGCCGACCTGGACAACTTCGCCTCGCCGGACGCCTGGCGGGCGCTGGAAGCCTATTTGGGGCTCGCATTGCGCAGACACTTGTCTGAACTCGTCACCAGCGCACGACTCGAGCTCGACGCGGTACAGACCGACATCCGCGCAGCGCTCACACTCGCCGATCTGAACCGCTGCCAGCAGCGGGTGCACCGATTCCGTCGCCGCTACTTGCAGGCCGAGACCGTTCTCACCTTCTACGGGAACGCCGTCCGGTCCCGCACCACAGCCCGGCTGGGTGAGTTGTTGCGGGCCTGCGACTTCCTGGCAGTCGAGAGCATGCGCGCCCCCCTGTCGCCATTGAAGATCACCCCACCGCCCGCCCTGATCTACCTCGACAGCGGCCTGGGTGCTTCCATTCTGCGGGCCGGCTGGCGGGCGTGGGACGGGGGATCCCCTTCTCCTGCCGCCGCAATCAAGCTCACCCGCTTCAATCTGCTGCGGCCCACCTCCATGTTGCACGAGGCTGGACACCAGGTGGCGCATCTGACCGGGTGGAACGACGAGTTGGCTTCAGTGTTGCGCCGGGGAATCCCAGACCAGATGGTGGCCGACGTGTGGGCGGGGTGGGCGACGGAACTGGGACCGGATCTGCTGGCGTTCGCCCACTCTGGTTACGGTGCGGTCGCGGCCCTACACGACGTGGTCAACGATGCACGTCACGTGTTCAGCTATCCGCTGGGCGACCCACACCCGATCGCGTACCTGCGGGTGCTGGTCGGAGTGCAGATGTGCCAACGGTTCTACGGCATCGGCCCCTGGGACACCCTCCGTCAAGCCTGGCAGACCGTCTACCCGATCGATTCCGCCCCTACCTCTCTCCAGCCACTACTCACCCGCAGCGTCGAACAGCTACCCCGGATCGTTGAGCTCGGGCTCCGCACCCCGATGCGCGCCTTCGGCGGCGCCGCACTGGCGCAGATCGTCGACCCTGCCCGAGTCAGTCCCACCGCCCTGACGGAGCTGACGAGGGCCGGCGGTGGCGCGTTAACCACATCCAGCCACTACCTGCAGGCCGAGGGGCTCCGCCTGCTGGCACATGCAGCCCTCAGCGTCGCAGTCCATCCCGAGACCGCCGCGCAAACCGCACAGGATTTCGAAACATGGATGCGCCGTCTAGGGGCACTGGCCTCGGTGACCGTCGCCGCGTGAAGGGAGACATACAAAATGGACACAAGAGACGACGACGCCACCCCGTTGGACGCTAAGGAGGACCTCGAACTCGCACAGCTTCTCGAGAAGATTCTCCGCGAACAGAAAAAGGACTACAGAAACTTGGCGCACGAGCTGGCCAAGAACTTCGGCAGGATGCTGACAGATCGAACCGGCCCCGGACTGACCGAGCAGCAACTGAATCTCGCCCGAGGCTATGCGTTGCTCCGCAGCCAACTCGCCGGTCCTACCGACGACTATCGAGTCAGTCCCGCGAGGATCGTCCGCGTGAGGCCAGATCGCGGCCCGATTGGAACGACGGTACAGATCCGCATGCGCAACTCCGCTCCGCTCGTCCGAGTCGGTTTTCTAGACGGCAATAGTGGTGAAGCAGAGGCGATTCCTGTGGAAGTGAATCCGCAGACGGCGAGCCGAACTGACGATACTGCTGGGACAGACCAATTATTCGAGGTTGTCGTCCCGGAAACAGCGACGTCCGGGCCGGTCACGGTGAGGACCTCGACCGACGATGTTCTCACGAGTCGCTGGGAGTTCCACATCACCAACAGTGATGATGCGCCGCACCCCACACTTCCGCAGTGACCAACGCATGGAGGGATCTCGGTCATGATCCGTCAACTAGCCCGCTGGTTCAGCGAGACCAAGAAGGTCACGACGCCGGACCTCGATCGCGTGGCAACCGAGGAAGTCTGGGGGCTGCACCCGGTCCAGCTCCTGCGCTTCTTCGAAGAGGCATGGGCCTACAGTGGCGGCGGCGCCGACAACCGCCCCGATACTCCACTACCGCCGTCACTGCTCTACGGTCAGGTAAGCGGCCTGGAGTCCGGCATCCGAGAAGAGTTGGACGGGATCACCGACACGATCTTCGCTCCACCCAAACCGCAGCCCCGTTCCAGCCAGACACCGGACGGCGGAAAAGGCGGGGCGTGGGACCACCTGATCTACGCCTACCTCATCGAGAACACCCGGCTCCTCGATATCTTCACACGGGTCGTCAGCGAGTACCTTCACGGCGAACGGCTCGAGGTTCCTTCGCCACTGACCCATCGATGGCTGCGCACGACCGAAGATCTCTTCCTACGGGACCTGCCTTCAGGCAGCATTGCAGCGATCACCAGCCGCGTCCGGCCCGATTCGGAAGCCATCCGCCGCAACGCCTACTACCGGATGTTCGGGGTCGACCTCAACCACGGCGCACAGGGAGGGGCCGCCTACCCGTACCAGCGGCCGGTCGCATCCAACACTGGGTTCATCGCGGTGTTCGAGGACTTCCTTCGTGAAGTCTGGCTCGCCTCGGAGAACTTCACCAACACAAGCGGAGTCAACACCAAAGACGACGCCGCCATCGCCAACTATTGCCGAGACATGCAGGACATGCTGATAACCCGCCGGAGAGGTGGCAACCTCGCCCGCGAAGAGTTCGTCATCGTCACAATGCTCTCCTGGTTCCACCTGGCCCTCGAGACCGACAACAGCCTGACAAGCGATCTGAAAGCCAACGCCGGCAGCCCAGAGGAGCGGCTGCGCAAGATCGGTGAGCGGGTAGGCCTTGCCCCGCACACGCAATCGGAAGCATTCTTCCGACTCGCGCCGATAGCGTCACCCTTGCTGATCTCAATCGAGCAGGGAAAATTCAACACTGCGAGCGCGGTCGGGACGCTCTACAACACCAACGCAGGAACCATAAGAGACGACATGCTCGAGATCATCAACCAATGGTCGGCTGCCACTGGCAGGGACATGAAGGCCCGCCGGACAACGGTGACCCCCCGAACCAACACCCCGGCAGTTCGAACGCCGGCGCCCGCGCCAATAACCCCGGTCGCCGCAGGCAACGGCTCCCGTCCAAGCTGAATAACCATCGCAGGCGCGAACTGCGCGACAATCCAG
Organism: Rhodococcus sp. NPDC059234; assembly: GCF_042754225.1. Taxonomy (NCBI): domain Bacteria; kingdom Bacillati; phylum Actinomycetota; class Actinomycetes; order Mycobacteriales; family Nocardiaceae; genus Rhodococcus; species Rhodococcus sp. NPDC059234. The sequence goes on along the minus strand of NZ_JBHZAH010000004.1, from coordinate 14,447 downwards.
GCCGTGGGGTGTTGCCACGCGTCGCTGCGCCGTAACCTATACACCAAAAGAGACCGACCATTCCGTTTGGGAGCATGATGGGCATGCCCGAACCTTCGGTACCCGCCGCCATCCGGCTCGGTCTTCTGGGCAGTTTCCGTGCCGAACGGATGGGAACACGGCTGCCACTGAGCCCCGGCGGCCAGCGATTGCTCGCCACATTGACACTGCGCGGCATTACGAGCAGGACCGCGATCGCAGACCTGCTGTGGCCCGAAGCCACCGAGCAGCACGCCCTCGGCAGCCTCCGCAGCACCCTGTGGCGGCTGCATCAGACCGACGCCGACCTCGTGCACAACCGCGGCGAGAACCTAGCGCTCGGACCGGTCGATGTCGATCTTCTCCGCTTCGTGGCCTGGGCGCATCGCCTCACTGACTCCGCCGCCACACCAGACGAAGCCGACCTCGACCTCGCCCACCTCTCCGAGGGAGAGCTCCTCCCCGGGTGGTACGAGGACTGGGTCCTCTTCGAAAGAGAGCGGCTACGCCAACTTCGGCTGCACGCCATCGAAGCCATGGCATGTCATTTGTGCCGGCGCCGCCGATTCACCGCCGCCGTCGAGACGGCGCTCGAGGCCACCCGAGTGGAACCGCTGCGAGAAAGCGCACACCGCACTCTCATCTGGATACACCTGTGTGAAGACAACATCGCCGAGGCAATGCGGCATTTCGCCTTGTTCCGCAAGACAATCCACGACGAACTCGGCGTCGAACCGTCGACCCGACTGCAGGCGCTCATCTCCTCGCACATATCCCGTTCCCGCGCAGGACATTCCCGACTCCGAGTCACCGGCCGCTGACGATCCGGTGACGCTCTGCGGCCATACTGAGAACACCGGCGGCCCAGGAGCGGAGAGCGATGGACACCACCCGGCCCAGCCCAAACACGGTGCTCGTCGTGCGCGCGTGGATGGAATCCGATCACGCCACAGGATTCCGCGCCCGACTGCTTGGCGTGGACGCCTACGGCGCAACATCGAGCATGATCGTGGCAAATCCTGCGCAGGTACTCGAGGCTGTCCGGTCCTGGCTCGATGACATCATTCAGCACGACTCGGCATAACAGCGGCAACTCGCGAGCGATCCCACGGACCACTACTGTGCTGGCAGAGTTCTGGCCTCGAGGGCCATGGCCGTCATCCATTGGATAGCGCGTGCCGGCGGTGGTTGTTGTCGCCTAGCGTTATCGCGTACCTCGCGATTCCCCAGGCCTCCGGGGCCGCCACCCTCCGTCTCGCCTACCCCCGCTGCAGCCCGCTCGCCCGCGACACCCGCCGCCGCACGCCCTCCCGCACCGCCGCCTCGCTCCCGATGATCCGCACGTGCCGTCGGGCCCGGGTGATCGCGGTGTACAGCAGCTCCCGCGTCAGCAGCGCCGACTCCTCCCCCGGCAGCACGACCGACACCGTGTCGTACTGACTGCCCTGGCTGCGGTGGATCGTCATCGCGTACACGGTCTGCACCGCGGACAGGTTGCTCAGGTGCAGCAGGAACGGATCCTGCCCGCGGGCGAACGCGGCGGCCAGCGTCCCGTCCTCGCGGCGCACCACGACGCCGGTGTCGCCGTTGTAGATTCGCGCGTCGTGATCGTTCGCGGTCACCAGCAGCGGCTGGCCGGGGAACCAGCTGTCGGGGTCGAGGCGCTGCCCGGACTCCTGCCCGACCCACTCCATCGCCTGCCGCGCCCACCAGCTCGCCCCGTGCGGGCCGTCGCGGTGCGCGCACAGCAGCCGGTGCGACTCCGACCTCCGCACCGCCAGGGCCGCGTCACCGGCCTCCGCCGCCGCGGTCACCGCGACCGCCGAGGCCACCACGTCCGACCGCAGCTTCGACAGCTCGTCGTCGGCCACGAACGAGACCTGCTCGCCGCCGCGGCGCAGGATCTCGAGCACCGCATCGGCGTCGCCCCCGCGCACCGCGACCGCCAGCTCCGCGATCGCGCCGCCGAACCGCCTGCCCCGGCTGAGCCGAATCACCCCGCCGCGCAACCGGTCCCGATCGCCCTCGCTCAGCGCCGCCTCGGCCGGGTCGTCCGCCGCGTCGAGGTCCGCTCCCACCACCCGGGCCAGCGCCGGGTTCGCCGTCCCCGTCACCGGTCGCGTCACCAGGTCGGCCAGCACCGCGCCCGCGTCGACGGAGGTCAGCTGATCCGGGTCCCCGACCAGCACCAGCCGGGTGTCCGGGCGCAGCGCCTCGAGCAGGCGGCACATCATGGTCAGCGACACCATCGACGTCTCGTCGACCACGATCGCGTCGTACGGCAGGTGGTTGCCGGCGTTGAACCGGAACCTGCCGCCGCGCTGCCAGCCGAGCATCCGGTGCAGGGTCATCGCGGTCAGCCCGTCGGGCAGGCCGAGCGTTTCGGCCTCCCCGAGGACCGACTCCTCCAGGCGCGCCGCCGCCTTCCCCGTGGGCGCGGCGAGCCCGATCCGCGGCGCGGGGCCGGGCTGGCGCGCCAGCAGCGCGAGAATCCGCGCCACCGTGTGCGTCTTGCCGGTGCCGGGACCGCCGACGATCACCGACGTCGCGTGGGTGGCCGCGACCGCCGCCGCGACCCGCTGCCGGTCCGGGGCCGCGGTCGGACCGCCGTGCTCGTCCACGAATACCTCCGCCAGCCCCCGCGACAGCGCGTCCTCGTCCACCACCGGGTGCCGGCCGGCGCGCTCGTCGAGCACCCGCCGAATCGTCTCCTCCTGCCGGAAGTACCGCTCCAGGTACAGCAGTCCGCCGTCCTCGGTGTCGACCAGTCGCAGCGGGCGCAGCGGTCCCGCCGCACCGCCGACCACCAGCGGGCTCGCCCGCAGCGCCGCCGCGACCGCCGCGTCCTCGGGCCACGGCAACGCGTCGAGGTCGACCGGAGCCGAATCCTCGCCGGGCGTCTCGTCGACGGTGACCTCGCGAATCCGTCCCAGCTCCAGGCACACCGAGCCCGACCGCACGGCCCGCACCGCCAGCGCGGTCGCCAGCAGCACCTCCTCCGACCGTTCGCCGCTCAGCGCGGCGAGCCGCAGCGCGACGTGCACGTCCGCCGCGGACAGCACCCGCGCCTCGTTGAACTCGCGCAGCACACCCTTGCCGCGCTGCGCCACCCGCACGTCAGTCACGGCGCCTCCCCGCTGGGGTGATGGGAACCTTCGTTCGGTCTGACCGGCCGATGCTTCCCATCACCCCGGGGTGGAAGGCCGGCGAGCAGGTCCGACAACTCGGTCACCAGCGCGGCGGGCGGGTGCCAGTCGAAGACGCCGCAGCCCGCCGGGGTGTCCGGCCCGACCATTCCCCGCACGAACAGGTACTGGGATCCGCCGAGGTGCAACGCCGGGTCGTAGCCGGGCAGCCGCCAGCGCAGGTACCGGTGCAGCGCAACCGAATACAGCAGCGCCTGCAGCGGATAGTGCGAGCGCATCATCTCCTCGGCCATCGCCTCGCGGGTGTAGTCGGCGGTGGTGACGTCGCCAGGGGCGAGCGAACCGACTGGGGCGGTGCTCTGCGCGAGCCGGTTGGTCTTGTAGTCCACCACCACGAAACGCGGTCCGGGCAGCCGCAGCACGGCGTCGATGCTGCCGGTGAGGTAGCCCCGCAGCGGCGTCGGCTCCAGCGTCGCCAGCCGGTCCGCGTACCCGGCCAGCACGTCACCGGCGGGCAGATGCGCGCGCAGCAGTGCCGCCACTGATCCGAGCAACACCTCCACCGAGGGTGCGTCGCCGCCGGCCAGGGGCAGTTCGAAGTCGAGTTCGGGCAACCGGTCCGCGGGTGCGATGTCGGCGAGGGTGCGCGCGCCCGCCGCGAGCGGGGTCCGCAGCACCGGCGCCAACGCGACCGCCAACTGCTCGGGATCCACGGACGACAGCTGACCGGCGGTCGTCTCGCGGCAGCAGCGCAGCAGTTCCGCGTCGAGGTCCGCCGCGGCGGTGTCGACGATCTCGAGCACCGCGTGCACGAGGGTGCCGAACACCGCCCCGGCGGGCAGCCCGTTCATCGGCGACGCGATGCCCGAGCCGGCGGGCAGTCGCAGCGGCGGCTCGTCCGGTTCGTCGTCCGTGCCGCCGTCCTCGACCTCGCTGCCCACGCCGGAGGCCGCGGGGGCGTGTGCGTCGTGCGCGGACGCGGTGAGCGCCGAGTAGGACGTGCGGCGCCAGCGGAAGTCGAGCGCGCGGTCGAAACGGGCCGCCTCGAGCTTCCCCGCCTCCCCGGACACCGGGAACCACTCCTCGACGGCGATCGGGTCCGCCCCGACCGGCTCCGCCCTCGCGACGTCCCCGGCGGACGCCGCCCAGCCGGAGAGTTGTTCGGCGACAACCGGGTCGGCGGGCACCCCGGACCGCAGCGGCACGGCCAGCTCGCCGGGCCTGCGACCGAGCAGCATCCGGTGCAGCGGCGAACCGGCGGTCGAGAAGCTCGGCGCCCACCACAGCACCAGGTGGCACTTCGCGCGGGTGAGCGCGACGTAGAGCAGCCGCAGCTCCTCCCCCGCCTCCTCCGTCTCGTGCTTCTTCCTGCGCTGCGCGTACCCCGGACTGCCCTCGCCCCCGACGTCGAGGATGCGCCGGCCGTCGTCGTCGTGCAGCAGCAGCCGGTCCGGCACCGACTTCTTGGCCGCGTCCCACCCGAACGGCAGGTACACGATCGGGTACTCGAGGCCCTTGCTGGCGTGCACCGTCGCGATCTGCACGGCGGCGGCGTCGCTGTCGAGCCGGCGGCTGCGGTCCACCACCCCGGAGGTGGGGTCCTTCATCCGCTCGGTGAGCCAGCGGGTGAGCGCGGTCAGGCCCAGCGACTCGTCGACCGCGACGGCGTTGAGCAGCTGCGCGATGTGCCGCAGGTCGGTGAGGGACCGTTCGCCACCGTGGACCGCCAGCAGTCGCGCCTCCAACTCCCCTGCCGCCGAGAGCCTTTCGAACAGCGCGGCGAAGCCGGACTGTTCGAACACGAGGGACAGCTCCCGGAGCCGAGCCCCGACCTCGGCGACCAGCTCGTCGCCGCGGTCGTCGAGCACCGTCGCGGTGTGCCCGAACAGCGGGGTCAGGGCGGCGAGCCGGACCCGGGGGGCGCGGTGCGGCTGCTCGACCGCCTGCAGCACCCACAGCCAGTCCCGCGCGGCGGACGTGGAGAACACGCTGGCCCCGCCCGCCAGCACCGACGGGACCCCGGCCCGGTCGAGGGCGTCGTGCACGAGGGCGATCTGCGCGTTGGTGCGCACCAGCACCGCGACGTCCCCGGGCGCGACCGGTCGCGGTCCGGCGCCGAGGTCGAGCGGGTCGCCGCGGCGCAGCAGCGCGACGACGTCCGCGGCGAGGTCGGCGGCGACCCGGCCGCGCAGCGGTCCGACCGACGGGAACCCGGACTTGCCCACAGGCCCCGCGCCGGCCCGCGGCAGGTAGCGCAGGCGCAGCGGCGGCAGGGTGGGCAGCCGCGACGCCGGGTGGTTCGCCCCGACCGGGTGCACGACGATGTCCGGGTGGCCGAGCGCGGCGCCGCCGTGCAGGTGCGTCAGCGCGTCGATCACCGGGCGGTCGCTGCGCCAGTTGGTGGTCAGTTCCTGGTGGCTGTCCGCGGACCGGACCGCGTCCAGGTAGGCGAGCACCTCGGCGCCCCGGAAGGCGTAGATGGCCTGCTTGGGATCGCCGACCAGCACCAGCGCGCGGGCCGCGTCCCCTCCCGCCGCGGCGCCGTGGAAGGTGCGGCGCAGGATGTCCCACTGCAGCGGGTCGGTGTCCTGGAACTCGTCGACGAGGACCACCCGGTAGCGGTCCCGGATCCGTCGGCACGCGGCCTCGCCGTGCTCCCGGTCGGCGAGCACGCCGTGCAGCAGCAGCGGCAGGTCGTCGAAGTCGCGCAGTCCGGTCATCCTCTTGCGGCGCAACACCTCCGCGCGCACCGCGGTCGCGAACCCGACCGCCTCCCCCGCCGCGGTGCCGTCCGCCTCCTCCGGCGCGAGGATCGCCTGCCCGTCGAAGACCGCGGCCTTCGCGGCCTTGCGCGCCTCGGCCGGCCCGAGCAGCGCCGGCGAGCGGCCGTGCTCGCGCAGGTACAGGTCGCCGATCACGTCGGTGACCAGGTCGTCGGCCTCCTCGACGAGCACCGCGTCGGGGTCGCGTTCACCGGCGACGCCGAGCCCGTCGAGGACCCGCTGACAGAAGCTGTGCGTGGTGACGATGGTGGCGGCGTCGAAGTCGGACAGCGAGTGGAGCAGTCGCCGCCTGCGCACCGCGACCTCGCCGTCGGGGACGGCGGCCAGGTGCGCGATCAGCGGCTCGGGGCTCCGGCGAGCGGCCTCCGGGTCCGCCAGTGCCGCTGCGGCGGAGGCGAACCGCTGCCGGGTCCGCTCCCGCAGTTCCTTGGTGGCGGCGCGGCTGAACGTGACGAGCAGCAGGTCGGCGAGGTCCACCCCCGCCTCGGCGACGAACCGCGCGGCCAGGCCCACGATGGCGTAGGTCTTGCCGGTACCGGCGCTGGCCTCGAGCACGGTGGTGCCGTGCGGCAGCGGGCCGCACAGGTCGAAGGTGCGGGTCCCGGTCACGGCTGCCCCTGCACTTCCGCCGCGAGCAGCGGTTCCCACAGCGCCCTGGCCTCCGCCCCGAAGCGCGTCTCCTCGCTGCCGGGCGCCGCTTCCGCGGTGAGCACGCGCATCGCGGGCGCGGCCCCGTGGACGTAGCCGATGTGCCGGTCCTTGCCGTCGCCGAAGTCGCCGCCCCACTCCTTCGCGGCGGCGTCGAGGGCCATCTCGACGCTGGCACCGCCGGCGCGACGTTCGGCGTAGACGGCCGACGCCCCGGTCGCGACGGGCAGCGGGGCGTGCAGGCCGCGGTCGCGCAGGGCGACCAGCGCCCGCAGCTGCGCGAGCGGGTCGACGGGTGCGGTGAGCGTGGACCGCCAGGCGGGCCTGCGGAACTGGCCGCGGCCCGTGGTGACCGCGCGCCACTCCCCCCGGTCGGCGTGAGCGGAGGCGGCGACGGCGAGCAGCGCCGCCCACGCCTCGAGCCGGTGCTTGGGCGCGAGCCGCGAATACGAGGTACGGGCGACGACGGTGCCGTGCACGCCGCCGACCGTCCCGGTGAGCCGCCGCCCCGAACCGAGATCGACGTCCACATCGACGGTTTCGGGCCTGCCGACGTGCACGTCGCGACTCACCCCGACCAGTGCCTCGACCGCCTGCTCGACGCCGCCGAGCTCGGACTCGCCGAGGTGGAACGGCGGCAGGGTGCCGCGGCGCCACTCCGCGGACCGGAAGTCGGCCAGCGCGACGCCCGACAGTCGGGCGTCGAGCATCCGCTGCCCCAGGTCCCAGCGCGCGAGCGGATCCAGTGCCACGTCGAGCGCGTCGGCGAGGTCCTCGTCGAGTTCGGGCACGGCCATGCCGAGACGCTGACGCAGGAAGCCGCGGGTGGGGTGCACGAGGAACGCGATCAGATCCGCCAGGTCCACGTCCCCGGGCGTCGGGGGCGCGAGCGGCCTTGCCAGGAAACGGGTCTCGGCGACGACGGGGTGCCGCGCGGCCCGCGCCCCGGCCAGCGCCGCCCGGTCGAAGCTGCGCGGCGCCTCCGGGCGGAAGTTGCGGGCGTCGAACGGCTGCAGGGGGTGCCGGGTCACGACGGCGTCGATCCCGTCCGCCCCGACCATCGACTCGACCACGTCGCGGAGTTCGCTGAGCGGGATCGCGGGCGGCCTCGTCGCGCCGGTCACCGGGTCCGATCCGGTGTAGAACAGCAGCAGCTTCTCCCCGGCGGACATGATCGCGTCGAGCAGCAGCTGCCGGTCCTCGCTGCGCGGATCTCGTTCCCCGAGAAGCGGTGTGCGGGCCAGCACGTCGTCGCCGTCGACCCCGGCCGAGCGGGGGAAGACCTCGTCGTCGAGGCCGAGCAGGATCACCACCCGGTGCGGCACGGACCGCATCGGGACCATGGTGCACACGGTCAGTTCGCCGGTGCGGAAGTTGGCGCGGGTCGGGCGCCCGGCGAGGCGGCTCGCGAGCATCGATCGGACGTCGGCGAGCCGCAGGACCACCTGCCCGCCGTTCTCGAGCGACTCGCCCACCTCCCGCGACGCCTGCCCGAGCTGCCAGGAGTCGGCGGGGGTCGTGTCGACGAGCAGGTCGAGGGCGCGGGCCAGCGCCGCCGACCACATCGGCACCGGTTGCGGCCCGGCGAGGCCCCGCAGCGCGACGTCGAGGCGGTCGACGAACTCGGCGAACCGGCCGGCGAGGTCGATGTCGTTGCTGTCGACGTCGTCGAGGGGCAGCGCGAGGTCGAGCCAGGCGCCGTCGGACTCGTCGGCGGCCGCGCCGAGCAGGATCCGGTCGAGCGCGGCGGCGAAGGTGTTCTGCGCGAAGCCGTCCAGCCCGTACGCGGACCGTTGACGACGCCCGATCCCCCACCGCGCGCCCGCCACCGAGGTCCACTCCCGGATGCGTTCGACGTCGTCCTCGTCGAAGCGGAAGCGGCGCCGGACCGGGGCGGTCGCGAGCAGGTCGAGGACCTGGCTGGCGGTGACGCGGCCGTCGGCGAGGTCGAGCAGCGAACCCACCACGGCGAGAACCGGATTGGTCTGGTGCAGCGCACGGTCGGCGAGCCGCACGCGGAGCCGGTGCCCGGGGTGGCCGAGCGCGTCCTGCCCGAACGCGGCCCGGATCAGCGGAGCGTAGGACTCGACGTCGGGGCACATGACGAGCACGTCGCGGGGCTCGAGCCCCGGGTCGTCCTGGAACAGGTGCAGCAGGGACTCCCGCAGTTCCTCGACCTGGCGGGCCGGGCCGTGGCAGGAGTGGATCTGCACGGTGTCGTCGGCCGGCCCGGTCCGGGCGGGCGCCCGGTCGGCGGCGATGTCCGCCTGCAGCCGGCCGAGCAGCGTGTCCGGCAGCGCCGCCGCGGCGTGGTGGACGGCGGTGAGGTCGAGCCCCGAAAGTCGGGCCTGCAGTTCCCGGACGTCGCGGGAGAGGCCGGCGAGCAGCGGGTGCGCGACCGTCAACGCACGGTCGTCCTCGGCGCGGGTCGCGGGTGGCGCCGCGTCGGCGAGAGCCGACCACATCGCCGGGCTCGGATGCGAAACCCACAGGTGCACATCGCGGTTCGCACCGAGCGCGGACAGCACGGCGAGCTGGTCGGCGGTCAGGCGGGTGGGCCCGAACAGCGACAGCCGGGCGGGCAGGTCGACGAGTGCGGGTTCGGCGCGCAGCCGGTCGCAGGCGCCCTCGAGCCGCTCCGCCGGGCTGGGGCTGCCGATCCGCTCCCGCAGCCGGCGCCACAGCTGCGCCTGCCAGCGCAGGTCGTCGTCGAGCGGTCCACCGGTGCCGTCGGTGTCGCGTCCGGCCGCCCAGTCCACCAGCATCGCCGGGCGTTGCGCTCCGTAGCTGCGGAACAATTCGGCCAGGTGCGCGGCGGTGCCGTAGCGGCGGCCGCCGCGGTGGTCGTCGGCGCCGTGCCCGAGATGCCGGGCCAGCACCGCGCACCAGGGCTCGTCGAGGCTGTCGTCGACCACTTCCAGCAGCGTCCAGAGCACCCGGCCGGTGTCCCACGGGTCGTCGTCCGCGCTCACCCCGGTTGCGACGGCGAGCGCCTCGGCCACCAGGCGGGACGGCGGAGGGAAGTCGATGTTCGCCGCCACCCCGTCCGCTGGAGGCACCTCCCCCTCGAGGGGGACGGCCGCGCCGAGCGTGTGCGAGAGGCGTTGGGTGAGCCAGCGTTCGACGCCCTTGGCGGGCACCGCGATCACCTCGCGTGCGAAGGGGTCCGGCAGCGGGGCCGCCAGCACGCCGGCGAGCGCAGCGGCGAGTGTGTCCGTGCGTTCGGCCCGGTGCAGCGTCAGCAACCCAGCTCCCCCCGTCGCCCTGCCTGCGTGCCGACCGGTGGAGGTCGACGATGCGACAGGCTTACCACAGCGCTCCGACAGGAGGAACGATCAAGCGCGCGGTGGCGGCGCCAGCCGGCCGCTGGTATGCACCCCGAATCGGGTGGCAGTATGGAATTCCAGAACCTGCCATGAGGTGAGTGCCGTGCCGCATCCTCGAGGACGTCCTCCGCGCGACGGATCGGCCTGACCGATGGCCGGAAGCGATCCGTTCGCGACTCAGCGCGGCGTGAGCCCGTCGGTGACGTCGGAGCTCGACGCCGCGGGATTCACCGACGCGACCGAGATCGGGCGCGGCGGCTTCGGCGTCGTCTACCGGTGCACCCAGGCACCACTGGACCGCACCGTAGCGGTGAAGGTGCTCACCGCCGACCTCGACGAGGAGAACCTGACCCGCTTCCTCCGGGAGCAGCGCGCCATGGGCCGGCTCACCGGGCACCCCAACATCGTCAACGTCCTGCAGGTCGGCACCACCGAGAGCGACCGCCCGTACATCGTGATGCCCTATCACGCGCAGCGTTCGCTGGATGTCCACATCCGCGACGACGGCCCCCTGCCACTCGAGCAGGCACTGCAGTTCGGCGTGAAGCTCGCCGGAGCGGTGGAGTCGGCACACCGGCTCGGCATCCTGCATCGCGACGTCAAGCCGGCGAACGTGCTGCTCACCGACTACGGCGAGCCGGCGCTGACCGACTTCGGCATCGCACACATCTCCGGCGGGTTCGAGACCGCCATCGGCACGTTCACCGCGACGCCGGCCTTCACCGCGCCCGAAGTCCTCGACGGCGGACCGCCCAGTCCCGCAGCGGACGTGTACGGGCTCGGCGCGACGCTGTTCTGCGCGCTCACCGGGCACGCGGCCTTCGAGCGGCGCAGCGGCGAGCAGGTCGTCGCGCAGTTCCTGCGCATCACCAGCCAGCCCGTGCCGGACCTGCGCGAACTGGACATTCCCGACGACGTCGCGGCCACCATCGAGCGCGCCATGTCGACGGACCCGGACGCTCGCCACACGGCCGCACAGCTCGGCGACGCACTGCGTGAGATCCAGTTCCGCCACGGCCTTCCCGTCGACGAGATGGCGCTGACGTCCGCGCCCTCCCGGAAGCGCGGCGATCGGCGCCCGTCGACCGGCGGCGGGCGCTCGCCGACCGGGCCCTCGACCCGGAACAGGAAGGGAAACCTGCCCGCGGAGCTGACGAGTTTCGTCAACCGTCGCAACGAGCTGGCCGAGGCCAAGGAGTTGATGTCGAGTGCCCGACTGGTGACGCTCACCGGAATCGGTGGCGTCGGCAAGACCCGCCTCGCGCTGCGGATCGCGTCGAGCACCCAGCGCGGCTTCCCCGACGGGGCGTGGCTGATCGAGCTGGGTGAACTTCGCGACGGGTCGCTGCTGGTCGGTGTGGTGGCCGCGACCCTCGGGCTCAAGTCCTTCTCGCTCCAGCCGCTGCAGGCGGTCCTCGCGGAGTTTCTCGAGCCGCGTCAGACCCTGCTGGTGCTCGACAACTGCGAGCAGGTGATCGACGCGGTCGCGGAGCTGGCCGGGGCCCTCCTGCAACGGTGCCCCGGCCTGCGCATCCTCGCCACCAGCCGGGAGTCGCTCGGCATCGGCGGGGAGGCGACCCTCCGCGTCCCGCCACTGACCGCGCCCGAGCCCGACCGCCAGCTCGACCTGGGGGGCCTGCCCAGCTACGACGCGGTCACGCTGTTCGCCGAACGCGCCGTCGCGGTGCTTCCCGGATTCGAGCTCACCGAGGACAACATGGACGCCGTGGCCGGGATCTGCCACCGGCTCGAGGGCCTGCCGCTCCCGATCGAACTGGCGGCCGGACGACTGCCGGCACTCTCGCCCCAGCAGATCCTGCAGCGCCTCACCGACCGCTACACCCTGCTGAGCCGGGGCAGACGCGCCGCCCCGTCGCGGCAGCAGACACTCCGGCTGTGCATCGACTGGAGCCACGAACTGTGCACCCCCGAGGAGCAGCGATTGTGGGCTCGCCTGTCGGTGTTCGCGGGCAGCTTCGAACTCACCGCGGTCGAGCAGGTCTGTGGCGCGGGCCTGACACCGGACGTGCTTCTCGATCTGATCGCGTCACTGGTGGAGAAGTCGATCCTGCTTCGCGAGGAGTCGGCGACCGCGGGGCGGTATCGACTCCTGGAGACCCTCCGCGAGTACGGTCTCGAGAAGCTCGAGGAGTCCGGCGAGTGCGCGGCCACGCGGCGCCGTCACCGCGACTGGTTCGAACGCCTGGCGCTGAAGGCCGAAGCCGACTGGATCGGACCGCGCCAGCTGGACTGGATCGCCCGGCTGCAACTCGATCAACAGAACATCCGCGAGGCGCTGGAAGCCAGCATCGCGGAGCCCGACGACGTGGCGGTCGGTCTCCGCATCACGGCGGCCCTGTACCCCTTCTGGCTCGCCAGCGGTCAGATCAACGAGGGCGCCCGCTGGACCGAACGAATGCTGGCCGTCGAGGGCGTTCCGCGCGGCCCGGCCTGGGTACGAGCAATCAGCCTCGGCGCGGTGCTCAACGGGTTTCAGGGCGACGTCCCGACCGGAGCCGAACGGGTCGATCGGGCACGCGCGGCAGCGGCGGACATCGACGACCCGGACGCCACCGCGACCATGCTCTACGCCGCCGGCAATCTGGCACTGATGTCGGGCGACATATCCACCGCAGCAACACATTTCGATGCGGCCCTGGATACGTGTCCGCCCGACGACCACCTCCTGCGGGTGGTCACCCTGACCGGTGTCGAGGTCGCCCACGGACTGCTCGGCCACGCGGTGAGGGCGGCCGACTGCCTCGAACAGGTACTGAACATCACCGAGCCTCGCGGCGAGCTCGTGTTCCGCGCGTGGGCACTGCGGACGCTCGGGTTGACGGTGTGGGCGACCGAGCCGGCGCGAGCCGTCGCACTGATCGACCAGGCAGTGCGACTGTTCCGATCCGTCGACGACTCGTTCGGCTCCGCACCGTGCCTCGAGTGCCTGGCCTGGATCGCCGCGGCCGGCGACGCCTACCCGCGGGCCGCGGTTTTGCTGGGCTGCGCTCAGGCCATGCGGCGGACGGGGGGTGTGCCGAACATCGCGCTCCCGAGCCTGCGCGAATTCCACGACGCGTGCGAGCGACGAACCCGTCAGGCGCTCGGGCCGAAGTCGTTCGACGCGAACTACCGCAAGGGAGAATCCGCGAGCTTCGGCGAGGCCGTCGCGTACGTGCTCGCCGAGACCACCGAACCACCCCGGCCGTCGGCCGCCAAGGAGAAAGCCGCCCTGACCCGACGCGAACTGCAGGTCGCAGGCCTCGTCGCAGAGGGCCTGACCAACAGCGCCGTCGCCGCCAAACTCGTGATCTCGCAGCGGACCGCCGAGGGACACGTCGAGCACATCCTCGCCAAGCTGGGATTCACCTCGCGGGCGCAGATCGCCGCCTGGGTCGTCGAGCGCAACCGTGGTTGACCGGGACCCGGGTGTGGACCACCGCTCGGACGTCCGGTAATGATGACCATCAAAGAGTTTGAAACCTATTTCACTAGTTTCGAGGTAGTCAGATGGTCGACGCGGCAGCCATCGGTGATGGCATCTTCCAGATTTCCGTTCCCATGACGCACAACCCCCTGGGCAGCACGCTCGTCTACGCGATGGAGTCGCCGGGCGGGCTGATCCTGGTCGACGCCGGCTGGGACGGCGACGAGGGCTGGGAGGGCCTGACCGGTGGGCTCGAGTCGGTCGGGCACTCGATATCCGAGGTCGAGGGCGTCGTGCTCACCCACTTCCACCCGGACCACACCGGCCTGTGCGGGCGGGTCCGCGAGGCGTCCGGGGCGTGGATCGCCATGCACGAGGCGGATCACGACTTGTTCGAGAAGATGTCCTCCGGCCGGGACGCCGAATGGATGGACTACCAGCTGACGAACATGGCACGGGCGGGCGCGGCACAGGCGGACCTGGACGCGTTCGCGGGCGCGGCGGGCGGCGACGCACCGGTCGGGCCGGGATCCGCGCCGGACCGGATCCTCTCCGACGACGAGGTGATCGCGCTCACCGGCCGGGGGCTGCGGGTGGTCTTCACTCCCGGCCACACCCCCGGTCACGCCTGCTTCTACCTCGAGGACGCGGACGTGATGTTCACCGGCGACCACGTGCTGCAGAAGACCACCCCGCACGTCGGGAACTTCGTCTACCCGCTGGAGGAACGCGACGCGCTCGCCGAGTTCCTGGACTCGCTGCGCCGCGTGCAGTCGATGGAGGTGACCCGCGGCCTCGGCGCACACGGGCTGCCCATCGACGACGTCGCCGGCCGTGCGGGCGAGCTGATCGACCACCACGAGGAGCGGCTCACCCACCTGCTCGACGCGTTCGGCGACGACCAGATCACCGTGTGGGAGGTCGCGCAGCGGATGAAGTGGTACCGGCCGTGGGAGAACTTCCACCCGATGGCCAAGGGCATGGCGCTGTCCGAGGCGGCCGCGCACCTGCGACACCTCGTCGCGCGCGAGCAGGTCGGCCAGGTGCCGGGCACCGAGCCGGCGGTGTTCGCGCGGCGCTAGCGGAACCGCAAACGATG
>NZ_JBHZAH010000003.1:0-105232 GCF_042754225.1 Rhodococcus sp. NPDC059234 | reverse complement strand
GGGCCGCGGCCGCGTGGCGATCACGGTCCCCGGTTCCGCCCCCGCGCCCGGTGTCGCGGCGGCGCGCCCGGCCACGGTCAGTGTCGCCGCGCCCCCCACCGCGGCGACGCCGGCACGCAGCGACGCGACCATCACCCCATTGTGTCCGCCCCCGCGCGGTCACGGGTGGATTTCGGTCAGTCGGCGAACTGCGAGCGGAGCTCGTGCTTACGGGTCTTGCCGGTCGCGGTCTTGGGCAGTGCATCGACCACGACGACGCGCTTGGGCACCCGGAATCCGGCGAGGTGGGTCTTGGCGTGGGCGATGACCGTCGCCTCGAACTCGGCGTCGACGGCGTCCGGGTCGGTCGGGACGACCACCGCACACACCGCCTCGCCCCAGCGGTCGTCCGGTACGCCCACGATCGAGCACTCGGCCACCCCCGGAGCGCCGGTGACGACTCGTTCGACGTCGACGGAGGAAACGTTCTCGCCGCCGGACTTGATGATGTCCTTGAGCCGGTCGGTGAACCACACGACCCGCTCGTCGTCGAGGTGCCCGATGTCGCCGCTGTGGAACCAGCCGTGCGCGAACGACGCCCGGTTGGCCTCCGGGTTGTTCCAGTAGCCGCTGGCCACGTGCGGGCCCCGGTAGACGATCTCGCCGGATTCGCCTTCCTGGACGAGCTTTCCGGCGGGATCCATGATCCCGGTCTCGACCGTGGCCGTCGCGGGACCCCAGGAGTCGGCCTTGGTGTGTCGGTGCTCGCTCCACTGCAGGACGGTCGCCGGCACCACCTCGGTCTGCCCGGACCCCAGGATGACCGCGGCGTTGGGGAACAGGTCGTCGACGCGGTCGAGCAGTTCGCCCGGCATGGGTGCCATCGCGTAGACGGCGCGGCGCACCGTCGGCAGGCCGCCGGCCTCTCCGCGCGCGGCGAGCAGGGCGCGGTACATGATCGGCAGCAGCATCAGGTGGGTGGCGGAGTGCTTCTCGATGTCGGCGAGAATCGAAGCCGGGTCGAACTGTGCGTGCAGCACCACGGTGCCGCCGGTGAACAGGACCGGCAGTACCAGGGTGTTCAGTGCGGTGGTGTGGAACAGGGGCAGCACGTTGACCAGTGTGGACGGGTCCGAGCCCCAGCTGTGGCCGGTCTGCAGTGCGTTGGTCATCCCCGCGATCAGTACCGAGACATGACTGACGAGAACACCTTTGGGTCGGGAGGTGGTCCCGGAGGTGTACAGGCACTGGACCGTGTCGCGATCTTCGACGATCACCTCGGGGCGGTCGACGGAGCCGCGCGAGACGAACTCGTCCCAGCTGCAGCTCCCGGCCGGGGCGTCCGCGACGTCTCCGACGACGACGATCGTGAGCTCGGGGTGCTCACCCGCGAGGAACGGGGTCAACAGCGGCAACGCCACGCGGTCGGCGACGATCGTCGTGACACCGGCGTCGCGCAGGATCCAGGCGATGTCGTCCGGGGTCAGGGCGATGTTGACGGGCAGGGCCACCAGCGCGGACTTGGCGCAGCCGAAGTAGGTCGCCACGAACTCGAACGAGTTGCGCATGAGCATGGCCACCGGTTGCTGGCGCTGCAGGCCGGTGCCCAGGAGGGCGTGGGCGAGGGCGGAGGACTTCTCGTCGAGCTCGCGGTACGTCGCCAGCCGCGAACCGTCGGCGATCGCGGTTCGCGCGCCGAACATCTGGGCCGAACGGGTGAGGGCATCGCCGACGGCCACGCGGGTGGCGAGGTTGACGTCCAGTGGAGCAATGCCGGTGAGATCGGGCTGCATGGGACTCCTGAAAGTGGTGACCGTCACATATGTGGGGCGACGGTAGCAGCGCCGAGAAAAACAAGCAAGCATGCTTGCTTATCCGGTCGGGGTTCGCATACAGTGGCGCCACTTCCCTGGCGACTGATCGGAAATCCCTGATGGACAAAGGAATTGGCAACGAATCGACGATTTCCGCGCAACTTGCGGCCAGGGTCGCGACGGCTCCCGATGCGACGTTCGTCCACTTCGGCGGCGAGGCGATCAGCTACGCCGAGATCGATTCGCGGTCGGACCGCGCCGCCACCGGCTGGCTGCGTCTGGGACTCGGCCACGGCGACCGGATCGCGATCGCGGCGACGAACTCGCCGGACTGGATCGTCGCGCACCTGGCTGCGGTAAAGATCGGGGCGGTGCTGGTCACCCTCAACGTCGCCTACCGCGAGCGCGAGTTCATCCACATGCTCACGCAGTCGGGGGCCCGTGCCCTGGTCTGCGACGCGGAGGCGAACGGATTCGAGTTCGGGCCCTTCCTCGACCGGCTTCGTCCCGACATCCCGACGGTCGAGCACCTGGTGTTCATCGGTGGTGACGAGGTCCCGGGAGGCAGGCGCTGGGCCGACCTCGCGGCAACCGATCCCGATCCGGCGCTGCTCGCGGGCGCGGCGGAGGGCGTCCGACCTGCGGATCCGGCGGTGATTCTCTACACGTCCGGAACGACCGGGACGCCCAAGGGGGCCACCATCACTCACGCCAGCCTGCTCGCCTCGGCCGCCGCGCAGGTGGAGCGGTTCGAGCAGACGGCCGCGGACGTGATTCTCGGCGTGATGCCGTTCAATCACGTCGGGGGGTTGACCTGCACGCTGGGCTCGACCCTGGTCACCGGCGGCGCGATCGCGCTGCTGCCGAGGTTCCATCCGGACCTGGTGGTGGACGTGATGGCCGGCAGCGGGGTCACGATGTTCGTCGGCGTCCCGACCATGTACAAGATGGTGCTCGGTGCGGACTCCGCTGCGGGCGTGGACATGTCGAGCGTGCGCTTGTGTGTGGTCGGCGGGTCCAACCTCGAACCCTCCCTGGCCGAGCAGGTGGCGGCGAGATTCCCCGGCGTCCGGATCGCGAACCTCTACGGCATGTCCGAGACGTCCGGCGCCTGCGTCATCTCGCCGCCGGGCGACTCCCTGGACATCGTCGGCCGCAGCATCGGGACCATGACCGGCGACTTCGAGGGTCGCATCGTCGACGACCGGAACACCGCGCTCGCCGCGGGCGAGGCCGGTGAGCTGCAGGTGCGCGGGGGGTGCGTGGCGGCGGGCTACTGGCAGCTGCCCGACGAGTCGGCCGCGACCTTCCTGCCCGACGGCTGGCTCGCGACCGGCGACGTCGCGTCGATGTCGGAGGACGGGCACGTCAGCCTGCTCGGCCGCCGGAAGGAGATGTACGTGCGGGGCGGGTTCAACGTCTACCCGGCGGAGGTCGAGAACGTGCTGGCCGCGGACCCGACGGTCGCGATGTGCGCGGTGATCGGGGTGCCCGACGAGACCTTCGGCGAGACCGGGTACGCCTTCGTGGTGCCCGCGCCCGGCGCCGCCGTGGACCGCGAGGCGCTGCTCGTGCGATGTCGGCGCGCCCTGGCCAAGTACAAGGTGCCCGACCGGGTCGAGGTGGTCGACGGCCTGCCGATGACGCCCGCGGGCAAGATCCGGAAGGTCGCACTGACGCCGCGGATCTGACCCGAGGTCGGGGCGACTAGTCCTGGATGGCCGCGTGCAGCCGGCTGCGCACGCCGTCCACGAACAGGCTCAGTCCGTAGTCGAAACGTGCTGTGCCGCTTGTGATGTCGTAGAGCGGGGACGCGTCCTCGGTGAGGGCGCCGTGGGAGTCCATCTGCATGCGCGACTGCTCGTCCATGGTCTGGCCGAGGATGTAGTACAGCAGGGTGTCGGCCGCGAGTTCGGATTCGTCGCCGGGCAGGCCGGCCGCGACGCAGGCGTCGGCGAGGGTGTCTCTGGCGTCGTTGGTGGCCAGGCGAGCCGAGTAGGACGCGGCGGCGAGCTCGGCGCCGTCGCGGTGCGCCAGCAGGGCGTCGCGGATACGGTGCGCGAACGCCGCCAGCCGGGCGTCCCAGTCGCGGGCGTCGAGCGGCGCCGAGACCCGGTCGAGCATCTGGTCGGTGATGGCGGCGAGCAGGGTCTGCTTGTTCGGGAAGTGCCAGTACAGCGCGCCGGGCTGCACGCCGAGCGAGGTTGCCAGGCGCCGCATGGTCAGGTCGCCGAGGCCGTACTCGTCGAGGATGGCGATCGCTCCGCCCAGGACGTCACCGCGTCGCAGTTGCACTGACTTGCTCTCCTCGGGTTCGGATCGGACCGCTGGTTGACACCATTTCACCACGACCCTAACCTGAACGCCGTTCAACTTGTACGGTGTTCAAGTCCGTGGTGTTCAAGTCTGCGATGGTTCACGTCGTGGCGCCCGCCCCCGAGGAGTTTGCAGTGACCCAGGCCCCCGTCCGCACCGACATTCTCGCGCTCGCGCGGGAGCAGGTCCTCGAGCGTGGCGAGGGCCTGACGCAGGAGCAGACCCTGCAGGTGCTGCAGCTGCCCGACGAGAGCCTCGAGGAGCTGCTCGGTCTGGCCCACGACGTGCGCATGAAGTGGTGCGGCCCGGAGGTCGAGGTCGAGGGCATCATCTCCCTCAAGACCGGCGGGTGCCCCGAGGACTGCCACTTCTGCTCGCAG
The DNA here is from genome assembly GCF_042754225.1 of Rhodococcus sp. NPDC059234. Classification (NCBI taxonomy): domain Bacteria; kingdom Bacillati; phylum Actinomycetota; class Actinomycetes; order Mycobacteriales; family Nocardiaceae; genus Rhodococcus; species Rhodococcus sp. NPDC059234. Next base: position 100,743 of record NZ_JBHZAH010000003.1, on the reverse strand, counting down.
TCCGGACTGTTCGCTTCCCCGGTCCGCGCCGCCTGGCTCGACATCCCGAGCCTGGTCGAGGCCGCCAAGCAGACCGCCAAGTCGGGTGCCACCGAGTTCTGCATCGTCGCCGCCGTCCGCGGACCGGACGAGAAGCTGATGGCGCAGGTCGCCGCCGGCGTCGAGGCCATCCGCAACGAGGTCGACATCCAGGTCGCGTGCTCGCTGGGCATGCTCAACCAGGAGCAGGTCGACCAGCTCGCCGCGATGGGCGTGCACCGCTACAACCACAACCTCGAGACCTCCAAGTCGCATTTCCCGAACGTGGTCACCACGCACACCTGGGAGGAGCGTTGGGACACCCTGCGGATGGTCCGTGAGGCCGGCATGGAGGTCTGCTGCGGCGGCATCCTCGGCATGGGCGAGAGCCTGGAGCAGCGCGCCGAGTTCGCGGCCAACCTGGCCGAGCTCGAGCCCGACGAGGTGCCGCTGAACTTCCTCAACCCGCGCCCGGGCACACCGTTCGGCGACCTCGAGGTGCTGCCGGCCTCCGATGCGCTGCGTGCGGTGGCCGCGTTCCGGCTCGCGCTGCCGCGCACCATCCTGCGCTTCGCGGGCGGTCGCGAGATCACCCTCGGCGACCTCGGCGCCAAGCAGGGCATCCTCGGCGGCATCAACGCCGTCATCGTCGGCAACTACCTCACCACGCTCGGTCGGCCCGCCGAGGCGGACCTCGACCTGCTCGGTGAGCTGCAGATGCCGATCAAGGCCCTCAACGACACCATCTAGGGTTGAGCACGTGACGATGCCGCAAGAGCTGAGCACTCCCGAGGTCGTCGACTTCCCGGAGCGCTACAACCCCTTCACCGGCCGCCGCGTCGTGCCGGGCGTCGACGACGCCGTTCCGGCTGCTGCGCAGCTCGGGCTGGAACCGCCGCGCTTCTGTGAGGAGTGCGGCCGACGGATGATCGTGCAGGTCAGCCCCGACGGCTGGTGGGCCAAGTGTTCCCGGCACGGAGTGATCGACTCGGTCGCGCTGGGCCAGCGTTGACCGTGCGGGCGCGGATCGCCACAAGGCCGAAGCTCGACCGCTGCGAGGTCAGAGCCTCCGCACGGACGGTCGTTGCGGTGGTCCTCGCCAGCGCGATCGGTGGCATCGGCTGGGGCATGCTCGTGCCCGCACAGCACTTCCTGGTGCTCTCCGGTGGTCGCGCCGCGTCGCTGACCTCCGAGAGCAACCACCAGTTCGACGCCGTCGCGCTGTTCCTGTGTCTCGGGCTGATCCTCGGCGTGCTCTCGGCGGTCGCCGCCTGGCTGTGGCGCTCCGTGCGCGGCGCCGTGGTGCTGGCCGGACTGCTGATCGGATCGGCGGTCGGAGCAGCGGCCGCGGCGGTGGTCGGGTTGGGCGTGGCCCGGCTCAGGTTCCCCGAGATCACCGACGTGGCGGTCGGGCAGATCGTGCCGGCCACGCCGAACATCGGCACCCCCATGGCGCTGATCGTGCAGCCGTTCGCGGCGGCCGTGGTGTACCTGCTCATGGTGTCGCTGAATCCGCGCGACGACCTCGGTACGGGGGCCGCGGACTCCGACCGCAGCCAGGACGAGGACGGTCAGGCCGGCGAGGATCGCCACGTCGGTGACCCCGTCGGCTCCGACTCCGCGTCACCGATCGACGGAAGCCCGCAGTCGCACGTCGCCGAGTAGCCGCGCCGACGCCATGACGCCGAGGCGCCGGGTGGCCAGGCGGGTACTGAGCGAGGTCACCCAGTTCGCGAAGCCGGAGACGACGCTGGGCGGCGAGCTGCGGCGGTCGAGCGCGCGGAACGTGGTCGCGACCACCTGCTGCGCCGTCTGCATGCGGCCCACCGCCGCGTCCTCGGTGCCGACCACGTCGAAGAACTCGGTCCGGGTTGCCCCCGGGCACACGGCCAGGACGGTCAGTCTCGTGCCGCGCGCCTCGGCCCACAGTGCCTCGGTGAAGCTGAGCACGAACGCCTTGGTCGCCCCGTAGACCGCCATCCCGGGGGTCGGCTGGAACGCGGCTGTGCTCGCGACGTTGACGAGCACGCCGCCGCCGTCGAGCAGGTCGGGCATGAAGGTGTGCGTCATGTCGACGAGCGTGTTCACGTTGAGCTGGATCTCGGAGCCGAGGCGCCCGAGGTCCGCGGACGCGAAGTCCCCGTGGGTGCCGAATCCGGCGTTGTTGACCAGCGAGCCGACCCGGATGCCGCGCTCGGCGAGTTCGCCGCGCAGTCGCGCGGCAGCCCCGGTGACGGCGAGGTCGGCGGGCAGGACCGTGACGGTCACGCCGTGGGCGCCACGCAGCTCGTCCGCGAGCAGCTCGAGTCGATCCGCCCGCCGGGCGACGAGGACGAGATCGGCGCCCCGCTCTGCGAATCGTCGCGCGAACTCGGCGCCGAGGCCGGCGCTGGCTCCGGTGACGAGGACGGTCGTTCCGGCTATGTCGATGGACATGTCTGCTCCTCGGAGTTGTGGATTCGCCGGCCGGTGGGTTCGCCAGTCGCGGCGGGGCTCGGGCGTGGCTCAAATGTAGTCACTGTCACCAATGTAGTCAATGACAACTTCTTGCTATCCTGGCGGCATGTCCGTCGACCAGCCGTACCACCACGGCAGCCTTCGTCAGGTGCTGCTCGCCAGCGCCGAGAACACCCTCGAGCGTGAAGGCGCGGACGGACTCTCGTTGCGCAGGCTGGCGCGCGAGGCGGGCGTCAGTCATGCGGCGCCGAGCAAGCACTTCCGGGACCGTCGGGCTCTGATGGACGCCCTGGCGGAGTCGGGCTTCCATCGGCTGACGGGGGCGCTGGCCGAGGCGGTGGCGGACGCGCGCCCGGACGCGCGCGCCCGCTTCGCCGCGTTGGCGGACGCGTACGTCGGCTTCGCGTCGGCGCACCCCGCACTGCTGGCGCTGATGTACGGGACCAAGCACGCGCCGGGCGCGCCGGAACGGTTGACCGCGGCCGGCCGCGAATCGATGGACCTCACCGTCCGCATCGTCACCGAGGCGCAGGAGGCGGGCGACATCGGGCCGGGGGATCCCGATCGGATCGCCCTGGTCGCGTTTGCGACGTTCCACGGCATTGCCACCCTCGCGGCGGGAGACATGCTCGACGGCGCCCCGGTCGACGAGGTGGTCAGGGCTGCGTCGGACCTGTTCTGGGGCGGTCTGGCCCGGACCTGACGGCTCTCGGGCTCAGGTCGGCGGGCGGAGGGCGGCGAACTCGTCGGTGACCCGCAGCCGCGACTCGGCGAACCGGTACAGCGCGGGCGGGCGGCCGCCCGACTTGCCGGACGGCGCCGTGGTGCCGGTCGGGGTGAGCACGCCGCGGCGCCCGAGCACGCGCTGCAGATTGGTCGCGTCGACCTGGTAACCCAGTGCCGCGCAGTAGATTTCGCGCAGAGTGGACATGGCGAACTCGTCGGGGGCGAGGGCGAAGGCGATGTTGGTGTACGAGAGCTTGGCTGCCAGTCGAGCCCGGGCGTGCTCGACGACGACGCCGTGGTCGAAGGCCGTCGGCGGCAGTGTGGAGACCGGGTGCCAGGCGGTGTCGGTCGGTAGGTCCGGGTCGGCGTCGAGGGGGACCAGCCCGAGGAAGGTCGAGGCGATCAGTCGCACCCCGGGCACGCGGTGGGGCTCGCTGAACACCGACAGCTGTTCGAGGTGCGCGACCTCGCGCACGTCCACCTTCTCGGCCAGCTGCCGTCGCGCCGAGGTGGTGAGGTCCTCGTCCTCGTGCAGGATCCCGCCGGGCAGGGCCCAGGTGTCGCGCTGCGGATCGAGTGCGCGCTGCCACAGCAGCACGCAGAGCTCTTCGCAGTTCTCGCCGCCGTCACCTGCGGGTACGGCGCGAACCTGGAACACCGCGGTGAGCACTTCGTGGAGAGTGTTACGATGGGGCACGTTTTCGATCCTAAGTCGAAAACCCCTCGATCGGAAATCCGGGCCAGCCCGCCCGGCATTTACAGCGAACGTGGATTCGCGGTGAAGGAGAACGGCCATGACATCAACGTTGTGGGCAGGTGCAGGTCAGATCACCGACGGTCCCGGTGGCTACACCGGCATCGAGGCCGGCCCGGAATGGGCTGCCGAGGTGCGGCGGCTGGCGAAGGAGCGCGGCGCGACGCTGTTGGCGCACAACTACCAGCTGCCCGCCATCCAGGACGTCGCCGACCACGTCGGTGACTCGCTGGCGCTGTCCCGGATCGCCGCCGAGGCCCCCGAGGACACCATCGTCTTCTGCGGTGTGCACTTCATGGCCGAGACCGCGAAGATCCTCAGCCCGGCCAAGACCGTGTTGATCCCGGACGAGCGGGCCGGCTGCTCGCTCGCGGACTCGATCACCGCCGACGACCTGCGTGCCTGGAAGGCCGAGTACCCGGACGCGGTGGTGGTCTCGTACGTGAACACCACGGCCGAGGTGAAGGGCCTGACCGACATCTGCTGCACCTCGTCGAACGCGGTCGACGTGGTGAACTCGATCGACCCCGACCGCGAGGTGCTGTTCCTGCCCGACCAGTTCCTCGGCGCGCACGTCAAGCGGGTCACCGGTCGGCAGAACATGCACATCTGGGCGGGCGAGTGCCACGTGCACGCCGGCATCAACGGTGACGAGCTGGCCGCCCAGGCGAAGTCGCACCCCGACGCCGAGCTGTACGTGCACCCGGAGTGCGGCTGCGCCACTTCGGCGCTCTACCTGGCCGGTGAGGGCATCGTCGACGACGAGAAGGTCAAGATCCTGTCGACGGGCGGCATGCTCGACGCCGCCCGCGCGAGCCAGTCGAAGCAGGTGCTCGTCGCGACCGAGGTCGGCATGCTGCACCAGCTGCGCAAGGCGGCGCCGGAGATCGACTTCCAGGCCGTCAACGACCGCGCGTCCTGCCCGTACATGAAGATGATCACCCCGGCGGCGCTGCTGCGGTGCCTCGCCGAGGGCAAGGACGAGGTGCACGTCGACGAGGCGGTCGCCGAGCGCGCCCGCAAGTCCGTGCAGCGAATGATCGAGATCGGCAACCCGGGCGGCGGCGAGTAATGTCGCCCGCCGGCCGGGCGAGCTGGGAGGCCACCGCCGACCTCGTGGTCGTCGGCGGCGGGGTCGCGGGCCTCACCGCGGCCCGCGCCGCCTCCCTGCGAGGCCTGAAGGTGCTCACCGTCAGCAAGGGCGGTCCGACCGACACCGCGACGCAGTACGCGCAGGGCGGCATCGCGGTCGTCGGTGACCTGCAGACGGACTCGATCGATTCGCACGTGGCCGACACGTGCGCGGCGGGCGCCGGACTGTGCGACGAGGACGCCGTGCGCTCGATCGTCGCCGGCGGCGCCGACGCCGTCGCTGCCCTCACCGACCTCGGGGCGGTCTTCGACCGCGGCCGCGACGGCGCGGTCTCCCGGACCCGCGAGGGTGGGCACAGCACCCGCCGGATCATCCACGCCGGCGGCGACGCGACCGGGGCCGAGGTGCAGCGGGCGCTCAACGCCGCCGGTCTGCCCGTGCTGTTCGGTGCGGCGGCCGCCCGGGTCGTGACCGACGCGCGCGGGGTGGTCGGTCTGCTCGTGCTCTCGGACAGGGGGCTCGGTGTCATCCACACCCCGTCGGTGCTGCTGGCCACCGGCGGGCTCGGCCAGCTGTACTCGTGCAGCACCAATCCGCCCGGTGCGACCGCCGACGGCATCGCGCTGGCGCTGGACGCGGGCGCGACGGTCACCGATCTCGAGTTCGTGCAGTTCCACCCGACCGTGCTCTTCACGCCCGGCGGTCTCGGCAGGCGCCCGCTGATCAGCGAGGCGGTCCGCGGCGAGGGTGCGATCCTGGTGGACGGCAACGGCGACTCGGTCACCGCGGGGGTGCACCCCATGGGCGACCTCGCCCCGCGAGACGTGGTCTCGCGCGCCATCGCGTCGCGGTTGCGTGCACTCGGCACCGACCACGTCTACCTCGACGCCACGGGACTCAGCGGATTTCCCGAGCGATTCCCGACCATCACCGCGTCCTGCCTGGCCGCCGGGATCGATCCGGCACACCAGCTGATTCCCGTTGCGCCGGCGGCGCACTACGCGTGCGGTGGCGTCGTGACCGACGTCCACGGCCGCACCGCGGTGCCGGGACTGCTCGCGGCGGGCGAGGTCGCGCGCACCGGGCTGCACGGCGCCAACCGGCTGGCCTCGAACAGCCTGCTCGAGGGCCTGGTCGTGGGGGAGCGGGCAGGGGCCGCGGCCGCGGAGCGTGCCGGACTCCGCGTCGAGATCGCCGAGGCGGTCGTCCCGGACTCGGTGCGCGCCGATCGTGACCGGGTGCAGGCGCTGATGACCGCGAATGCAGCGGTCGTGCGGGACGGCGACGGATTGTCCACGGCGGCAGCCGAACTCGACCAGGCCACGGTCGTGGCCGCGGCCTCGGTCGCCGACCTCGAGGACGGCGCGCTGACCGTGACCGCGTCGGCGCTGGTGCTGGCGGCGCGGGCACGGACCGAGAGCCGCGGCTGCCACACTCGCAGCGACTTCCCGCAGGCGTCCGAGGCGCAGCGCCGCAGTATCGCGGTGCGGATGACCGCCGACGGTGCACTCGAACTACCCGAACTGGTGACAGGAGCATGATGAGCACGCTGGCCGACGGCCTGGACCGCGACGAGATCACCGCGCTGGTGCGGGTGGCGTTGGACGAGGACCTCCGGTACGGACCCGACATCACCTCGGTGGCCACCGTCCCCGACGGCGCCGTGGCGAAGGCCTCGGTGGTCTCCCGCAGCGTGGGCGTGGTCGCCGGCGTCGACGTGGGTCTGCTGGTGCTCGACGAGGTCGTCGGCACCGGCAACTACGAGGTGCTGGGTCGGGTGCTGGACGGCGCGTCCGTGCGGCCCGGTGAGTCCGTCCTGACCGTGACGGCGCCGACCCGCGATCTGCTCACCGCCGAGCGGACCATGCTGAACCTGATGTGCCACCTCTCGGGCATCGCCACGGCCACGGCGCAGTGGGTCGCGGCCGTCGACGGCACCGACTGCAAGATCCGGGACAGCCGCAAGACCCTGCCGGGTCTGCGGTCCCTGCAGAAGTACGCGGTCCGGATGGGCGGCGGCGTCAACCACCGCATGGGCCTCGGCGATGCGGCCCTGATCAAGGACAACCACGTGGCCGCGGCAGGGTCGGTGGTCGCGGCGCTGAACGCGGTGCGGGCGGTCGCCCCGGACATCGAGTGCGAGGTCGAGGTGGACAGCCTCGCGCAACTCGACGAGGTGCTGGCCGAGAACGTCGAACTGGTGCTGCTCGACAACTTCGCGCTCTGGGAGACCCAGTCCGCGGTGCAGCGGCGCAACACGAGGTCGCCGCAGACCAGGCTCGAATCCTCCGGCGGTCTCACGATCGACGTGGCCGCGGACTACGCGCGGACCGGCGTCGACTACCTGGCGGTGGGCGCGCTGACCCACTCGGTGACGGTGCTGGACCTCGGACTGGACATGTAGGTCGGTGCCTCGCTCGGTCCGAATCGGGTGTGCAGGCGCCGCAGCGGGCGCGGCGCCCACCAGTTGAGGTCACCGGCTACCGCCATGAAGCCGGGAACCAGTACGCCGCGGACCAGGGTGGCGTCGACCAGCACCGCGAGCGCGGTGCCGATGCCGAACATCTGCATGAAGGACAGTCCGGTGGCGAAGGACAGCAGGGTGACGGTCAGCAGTGCGGCGGCGCTGCTGACGATGCGCCCGACGCGGCCGAGCCCGACGACCACGGCGTCACAGGTGTCGCACCCGCGCTCGCGAGCCTCCTTGATCCGACTGAGCAGGAAGATCTCGTAGTCCACCGAGAGGCTGAACGAGATGCAGCACAGCAGCACCGTCATGGCGATGTTCAGGGGCGCGGGTGTCGCGCCGGTGAGCGAGCTCAGGTGGCCGTCCTGGAAGATCCAGGCCATGGCGCCGAGCACCGCGGCGAGCACGAGGACGTTGAGCAGCAGCGCCTTCAGGGGTAGGACGACGCTGCCGGTGAACAGGAACAGCAGCACGAACGTCGCCGCGACCATGACCGCGAGCGCGAGCCCGAGCCGGCCGGTGATCGCGGAAATCCGTGCTGCCAGCGGCTCGACGGAGCGGCGTCCGTCGGCGGCGACCACGGTCACCGCGTCGGCCGAGACTCCGGAATAGTTCTCGCGCAGTGCGGTGGTGACCTGGCGCGCCGCGGAGTCCGCCGGCAGCGCCCGTTCGTCCGGAGTGGCGAACTGCGCGTGCAGGAACGGGACGCACATGACGATCAGCAACGCGACCACCGGCAGGCCGAACCGGACGGGCCTGCGCGTCACCGCCGCGGCGGTCCGGCGCCAGAACCGGGAGTCGGCGGTCAGGGTGTCGCGGCGACGCAGCACCGTCACCGAGTCGACGCGCGGTCCGAGCAGGGTCAGCAGTGCGGGCAGGATCACCACCGCGCTGACGGCGGCGACGGCGACCACCGCGATCGCCGCCAGCCCGACGGACCGGAGGAAGTAGGTCGGGAACACCAGCAGACCGGTCATCGCGACGGTGACGGTCGCGGCGCTGAACGCGATGGTACGGCCGGCGGTGGCGACCGCCTCGATCACCGCCTGGCGCGGCTCGTGACCGGCCGCCCGCTCCTCGCGGAACCGAGAGACCATCAGTAGCCCGAAGTCGATGGCCAGGCCGAGCCCGAATGCGGTGGCGACCGTGAGTGCGTAGACCGACACGTCGGTCAGCCTGGCCAGACCGAGCAGAACGAGCATCGTGGTCAGGATCGAGGCGATGCCGACGGCCAGCGGCATCAGGGCGGCCACGACCCCGCCGAAGGCCACCACCAACAGGACAAGGGTGGTCGGAAGCGCGATCGATTCCGCCAGCACCAGGTTCGAATCGACTCGACGGTCGATGTCCTCGCTGAGGCCGAGCCTGCCGCCCGCCCGCACCTCGACGACCGGATCGTCGGTGGGTAGTCGGTCGACGATGCGCGTGGTGGCCTGCGCGGCCTGTTCGGGCGTCCCGTCGACGTGCAGGAGCACCAGCGCGGACCGGCCGTCCGCGCCCCGGAGGTCGGGTGAGCCCGTCGACCAGTAGCCGGCCACCCGGGTGACGCCCGGTTCGGCGGCGATGTTCTCGGTGGTCCGGCGCGCGGCGGCAGCCACCTCCGGGGTGTCCACGCCGCCGGTCCGCGCGGTGACCTGCAGCACCAGGTTCGGCGTCGAACCGCCGAAGTTCTCGTCGAGAATCCGCTGGGCCGCAGACGATTCCGATCCCGGATCGTCGAATCCGCCGACCTTCAGTCGGGCGGACACCCCCGCGCCGAGCGTGCCCGCCACGACGAGCGCGGCGAGCGCCGCGAGAAGGACCAGACGCGGATGCGAGACGACGGTGGTGGCGAGACGCCGGAGCATGACTCGATCACTCCGCGACGTTCGTCGACGTGGTGCGCGAGTAGCGGCGTAGCAGTGGCCGCAGCAGGCGCAGAAGATCGTCGGGTGAGTTGTCGAGGTAGAAGTGGTCGCCGTGGAGGACGTGCACGCCCGCGAGATCGGTGGTGTGCCGGCTCCAGGCTCGCAGGTCGCGCTCACCGACGAGGGGGTCGGCATCGGCTCCGAACAGGTGCATCGGGCAGTCGAGCGGCGGCAGTCCCGGGTCTCGGTGGTCGGCGCACATCCGAAGGTCGTCCCGGATCGCCGGGAGCACAGCGCCGAGCAGGCCCGGCCACGAGACGATCTCGGCGGGAAGGCCTCCGATGGACGTGAGCAGCCGGGCGAGGGCGGCATCGTCCAGGTGGTCGACGGCGGGCAGCGGCGCGGGCAGATGCGGCGCCGCGTACGCAGAGAGGAGCAGCGCCCGGGGCATCGGCTGACCGGCCGAGCTGCGGCGGCACGCCAGTCGGAATGCGACGAGTGCTCCCATGCTGTGACCGAAGAAGGCGTGCGGGGCGCACAGGTGCTCGCCGAGATGAGTTTCGAGATCGTCGAGCTGCCGCTCGAGGTCGACGAACCTGCGGTGGGCGGTGCGACGACCCCGACCGGGCAGCTGCACCGGCACGACCGCGACATGGGGCCCGAGCGCGCGGCGCCACCGGTGGTACGTCGACGATCCGCCACCGGCATGGTGGAAGCAGAACAGTCGCAGCCGACCGTCGGCTTCGATTCCCTCGTCGAGGTAGGGGGTCAGCTCGGTCGTCGTCACGGTCATCGAGCGGCCTCGAGCAGTGCGAGTTCCTCGGTCGTGGTCTTGACCGCGTAGCGGATCTGGTCCTCGCTGTGGCAGGAGGTCACGAAGAAACGCAAGCGTGCCTTGTCCTCGGGCACTGCCGGATACAGGATCGGATTCACGTTCACTCCCCGCGAGAGCAGGGCCCGGGACAGCTTCAGGGTCGTCACCGAATCCCCTACGATGCACGGCACGATCGGGGTGTCGTGGCTCTCGCCGGTGTCGATGCCGGCCTCGACGGCCAGGTTCAGGAACAGTCGGGAGTGCCGGTGGAGACGGTCGAGCAGTTCGGGCTCGGCTCGCATCTGCCGCAGTGCGGCCAGGGCGGCGGCCGCGTTCGACGGTGTCATGCCGACGCTGTAGACGAACCCTGGGGTGGTGTACTTGAGGTAGCGGATCAGCTCATGGCTGCCGGCGACGTAACCGCCGCAGCCGGCCAGTGCCTTCGACATTGTTCCGGACCACAGCTCCACATCGCCGCGGTCGACGCCGAAGTGCTCGCCGATGCCGCCTCCGGTGGCGCCGAGGACGCCGATGCTGTGCGCCTCGTCGATCATCAGCATCGCCTTGTGCTTCTTCTTCACCGCGATCACGGCGGGAAGGTCGGGGATGTCCCCGTCCTGGCTGTACACGCCCTCGACGAGGACGAGAACCCGACGGTACCGCGGCCGGATCTCGGTGAGGATGGCGTCGAGGGCGCCGTGGTCGTTGTGCGGGAACGACCTTCGTGTCGCACCGGAGAGCGTGCAACCCTGCAGGATGCTGTCGTGGGCGAGGCTGTCGTGGATGACGAGGTCGTCGGGGCCGACGAGGTGGCCGATCACGGTCACGTTGGTCGCGTGGCCGCTCACCAGCGAGATGGCGTCCTCGGTGCCGAGCAATGCGGCGAGTTCGGCCTCGAGCTCCCCGTGCAGTGGCTTCTCTCCGGAGATCAGTCTGCTGGCGGAGCAGGAACTGCCGTAGCGGGCCACCGCGTCCTGCACCGCCGACACGACGCGCGGGTGACCGGACATGCCGAGGTAGTTGTAGCTCGAGAAGTTGAGCACTTCCTGCCCGCCGATGATCGACGTGTCCCGGGTGATCCCGTCGTTGACCAGGAAGTACGGGTTCGACAGTCCGTGTGCGTCACCGAGGGCCAATCGCTCTGCCATGGCCTTGACCTCGGGGAACTCCGCGACGAGGTAGCACTCGGCGGGTATTCCCGGCTGCGGGCTGTCCGGGCTGTCCGGGCTGTCCGGGCGGCCGGAGGGTCGCGGCGCCGCGGTGCCGAGCTGGGAGCGGACCAGGTCCTCGAGGTCGCCGAGGGTGCCGGTCGCGGAGAACCAGCCGCCGTCGACGATCAGGCCGGGGAGCGCCCGGGTCAGGCCCGCGGCCAGGTCGCTGACCATGATCGAGTCGAAGCCGAGGTCGCCGATCATGGTGTGGGCCGCACGCAGGGAGTCGATGGAATGGCCTGTCACCCGGGCGATCTCGGCGCGGACAGCCACGGTCACCGCGTCGTCGGTGAGTCGATGTCCGGTCGGTTCCGCGACCGACCGCGCCGGCGTGGCGGTGGCCGGCACGGCAGGGCTCACGACCGCCCCGCCGCGGGCGGCGGCCGACAGGAGGGCGTTCTGCTCGCGAAAGAGCTGGATCAGGCTTTCCATGGTCTTGTCCTCCGACACGGGGGGATTCGGTGACCGGTCGGGGACGGTGCTGTCGGCTCGGTAGCGGGGGCCGGTGTCGAACTCGTATCCGCCGACGGAGCGACGAACTCGCTGGCTCGGCTCGTACAGTGCGTTCCAGTTCGGGTCGTGGCCGTCCCGGTACAGGGCTGCGACCACCTCCATCAGTTCGCGTCCGGTCGCGTCCGGCCCAGGGCAGGGGACGAGACGGGGCACCGTCAGGTCGGGATGGCCGCGGGTGACCATCGCGGTGAGGGCGGGCCGCGGGCCGAGCTCGATCAGGTGGGTGGGGTCGGTCGTCAGCGCGGTCGCCAGCGTGTCGGCGAACGCCACGGGCCCGCGGATGTGATCGATCCAGTACTGCGCGTCCATCGTCTCGTCGACACCGATCAGCCGGCCCCGCACGGTCGAGTAGAGGGGAATGGCGGGTGGGGCGAAGGTGCAGGCGGCCGCGACGTCGGCGAAGGCCGCCGTCATCGGGTCCATCAACGGGGAATGGAACGCGTGGGAGACGGCGACGGGGCGTGCGGCCACAGCGCGCCGCGTCAGGTCGTCGGCGATCCGTCGGAGTGCCTCGCCGGCGCCGGAGAGCACGAGGTCCCGGGGACCGTTCACCGCCGCCACCGACACCAGTGGTTCCGCGGTGACCAGGTCGGCGACCTCGGCCGCGATCGCGCGGACGGCGAGCATGCCACCACCGGCCGGCAGCGCCTGCATCAGCCGCCCACGTGCGGCGATCAGTCGGCACGCGTCGCCGAGGTCGAACACCCCGGCGAGGACCGCTGCAGCGTACTCGCCGACGCTGTGACCGACGATCCAGGCCGGTTCGACGCCGACCTCGGTGAGCGTCGTGGCGAGTGCGTACTGCATCGCGAAGAGGGCAGGCTGCGCGTGCTCGGTCCGGTCGAGGTCGCCACCGCCAAGGACGAGTTCGCGCACCGAGCGCCCGAGGTGGGGTGCCATCCGCTCGTCCACCTCAGCAAGGGCCCGGCGGTAGCTTCCGCACCGCTCGTGGAGCGGCGCCGACATTCCCCGGTACTGGGAACCCTGTCCAGTGAACAACCATCCTGTGCTCACCGCGCGGGCGACTCCGGCCGCGGCGGAGAGCCGGGCGTCGTCGTTCGCCGTGGCGCGCAGATCTGCGACGGCCCGGTCCAGGTGCGTCGCCGCGATCGCAACGCGGTGGCGGCCGGACGACTTGATCTCGTTGCTGGACCAGCACAGCTGCGCGAGCCGTCCCGCCGGCTGCCCGGCGAGATGGTCCGCGAGGCGTGTCATGTTGCGTCGCAGCCCTTCTCGACTGGTCGACGACACCGTGACGACGCCACCGTCCGTGGATTCCGGGGCCGCCGGCCGGTCCGGTGCGCTCGCGAGGAGCATGTGCGCGTTCGTCCCGCCGAGGCCGAAACTGCTCACGCCGGCGTAGAGGGGATCGGGTGGCAGCGGCAGCGGCAGCGGCTCGGTGAGGAGCCGGAGGCCGTGGTCGTCGAGACGCAGGGTGGGGTTCTGCTGCTCGGCGTACCGACTCGGCGGCACCACCCGGTGGTGCAGGCTCAGCGCGACCTTGATCAGTCCGGCGATGCCCGCGGCCCCCTCGGTATGCCCGAGGTTGCCCTTGATCGAGCCGATCGCGCACGGCTGCGGACGTGGCGTGCCGTGCACGTGACCGAGTGCCTTGGCCTCGATCATGTCGCCGAGCACCGTTCCGGTTCCGTGGGTCTCGACGAAGGCGACCTGGTCGGGGCACACGCCCGCGCGCCGGTACGCCTCGGCGACGACCTGTTGCTGGGCCCACCGGCTGGGCGCGGTGATGCCGTTGCTGCGGCCGTCGGAGTTGACCGCGCTGCCCCTGATCACGGCGTACACCGGGAGCCCGGCGGATTGGGCGTCCTCCAGTCGGCGTAGGGCGAGCACGGCGACGCCCTCACCACGGCCGATGCCGTCCGCGTTCGCGCTGAACGGCTTGCAGTGGCCGTCCGGGGCCGAGAGCCCGGCCTGGGTGTAGAAGACGCTCAGGGCGGGGGTGAGCACGACGTTGACCCCGCCAGCGAGTGCCTGGTCGCATTCCCCGGCCTGGAGCGCGGCGCACGCCATGTGGACGGCCACCAGCGACGACGAGCAGGCGGTGTCGACGGCGACACTCGGGCCGCGCAGGTCCAGCTGGTACGAGACGCGGTTGGCTGTCATGAAGTACCCGTTTCCCGAACCGAGTTGGGGCGTGATCTTCGAGTAGTCGCGCATCTGCAGGTGAGCCCACTCGTTGGCCATGACGCCGACGTACACGCCGGTGTTCGACCCAGCCTGAGCGCGAGGGTCGAGCGTGGCGTCCTCCAACGCGCGCCAGGCGGCCTGGAGCAGCAGTCGTTGCTGTGGATCCATCGCCGCGGCTTCGCGTGGGGGGATGCCGAAGAACTGGTGGTCGAAGGCATCGGCGTCGGTGAGGAACCCGCCGCTGCGGGTGTTGACCGTGCCCGGCCCGCCCTCGGGGGAGTAGATCTCGGTCGTCGACCAACGCTCGGCAGGGACGTCGACGATGCCGTCCCCGCCGCTCATCAGCAGCGACCACAGCGCCTCCGGGTTCGGGGCCTGGGGGAAGCGGCAGTCGAGCCCGACTATCGCGATGTCGGTCATGACGCGGTCGCCGATCGGTCCGCGATCGCGTCGGCGACGAAGCCGGCGATCTGCGCGATCGTCGGGTAGTCGAAGACCAGGGTGGCGTCGACATACATCAGCCAGCGATCCTCGATCTCGCCGCACAGGTTCACTGTGGCCACGGAGTCCATCCCCATGACGGCGAGCTCAACCGTCGGGTCGACGTCCTCCGCGGGGAGGTCGAGGTGATCGGCCACCCGATCGGTGAGCCAGTGCGTGATCGGGGCGAGCGTGTCTGCGGTGGTCTGCGAGTTGTACATGGAGATCTCCTGAGGGTTCTGCGGCGGCGGGTGCTGGGTGTCGAAGGGGGGCTACACGGTGGCTCGCAGTCGTTGCACCGTCGGGGTGAGGTCTTCGTGCAGCGGCGTGAACGCGTCGGCCAGGAAGGACTTACGCATCGCCCGACGCTGCACCTTGCCGCTCGTGGTGCGGTGCACCCCGCGCCGGTCGAGCAGCACGACGTCGGGGGCGGGCACGTCGAAGTGCCGGGCCACGGCGATCTTGATCAGCGCCGCGAGGTCGGCAGGCGCGAGGCCTGCGAGCAGGCTCGTCCGCACCTCCTGGATCACCAGCAGCCGCTCCCGATCTCCGGTCTCGACCGAGAACGCCACCCCGGCGGCCGCTTCGAGTGCGGGATGCACCTCGCGGACGACCTCCTCGACGTCCTGCGGATACAGGTTGCGCCCGTTGACGATCAACAGGTCGGTCAGGCGTCCGGTGACGAACAGCTCGTCACGGTGCCGCAGACCCAGGTCTCCCGTACGAAGAAACGGACCCTCGCCGCCGAGGTGGGCGCCGAACCTCTCATCGGTCTCGTCGGGGCGGTTCCAGTAGCCGGCGGTGACGCTCGAGCCGCGGATCCAGACCTCGCCGACACGGTTGTCGGGCAGGGCGATTCCGGTGTCCGGGTCCACGATGCGGATGTCGAGGTCGCGCGGGCGGCCGCAGCTGACCAGCCGGACACCGCGGTCGCCGGTGCACGGCACGGCCTCGTGGTGCTCGAGGGCCGCCGCGTCGACGTCGATGGTCCGGGGCGGCGCGGCGATCTCGCCTGCCGTCGCGAGCAGGGTCACCTCGGCCATGCCGTACGCCGCCGTGAAGGCGGCCGCCGGAAATCCCGCGGTCCCGAGTCGGTCGACGACCGCGTCGAGGGTGCGTGAGCGCACCGGCTCGGCACCGTTGAGCGCGACCTTCAGCGAGGACAGGTCCAGTCCCGCCAGTTGCGCGTCGGTCACCCGCCGCGCCACCAGGTCGTAGGCGAAGTTCGGGGCGACCGTGAACTGGGCGCCGTGGCGGTCGATCAGCTCCAGCCAGCGGACCGGGCGCTTGAGGAAGGCGAGCGGCGACATCATGACGAGGTCGGCGCCGGCGTAGATCGCCGCCAGCATCCCGATCAGGCCCATGTCGTGGAAGTGCGGCAGCCAGCTGACCCCGGTCGACGAGTCGTCGATGCCGATCGCCTCGGTGATGGTCCCCTCGTTGTGCAGCAGATTGCCGTGCGTGACCACGACGCCCTTGGGTTCGCTCGTCGAACCCGAGGTGTACTGGAGGAACGCGACCGTGTCGCCGCCGAGTTCGGGCATCCGCCACGCGTCGGCGTCGCCGAGGCGGCCGCTGTCCGTGCTCACCCAGGACACCGTGCCGGCCCGCCCGTTGTCGCGAAGCCAGGAGGTCACGAGGTCGCCGACGCCGGACGTCGTGAGCACCATGCCGATGTCGGCGTCATCGAGCATGCCGGCCAGCCGCCGCCTGCTCTCCGCGTCGTGCGGTAGTGGAGCCGGGACGGCGACAACTCCCGCGTACAGGCAGCCGAGGAATGCGGGCAGGAAGTCGATCGCGTCGACGTACAGCAGCAGGACCGGTCGGTCCGCCTCCGGCTGCCCGCCGAGCCACGCCGCCGTGGCCCTCGCCCTCCGGTCCAGTTCGCGGAAGGTGTGGACCTCCTCGAACAGGTCGAGGCCCACCTCGCGGTAGTAGGTGTAGGCCCGACCGTCCCCGTAGGCGGTGGCCTGCATGCGGACGTATGAGACGAATTCGGTGTGCATGTGCGTTCTCCTCGGACGGTGCCAGGCGATCGTGAGTCGGCGGCGATTCCCCGTGAGGCGCTGCCCGGGGCCGCTGCGCCCCGGCGACGGTCGGCGGCTGCCGGTCGCGGCCAGCGGGGAGGACGCGGGCTCGTCGTCGTGGGTGCCCGACAATTCTCGGACGGCAGCGGACCCCGAGATAGGCACCCTAGGGAGGAGAAAGAGCCCTCCGCGGACGCGTTGGGCGGCGGCGGCGAGCAGGCTCTGCCTGCCGGAAGGGGCGTGTCGTCGTCGCTGTCGCGCGCTAGTCTTCAGTGGCGCAGCGGAGGCGATCACCGACGACGGTTTTCACGACAAGGAGATCCTCATGTCCTCTCGTCTCAACCCGTACATCAGCTTCACCGACAACGCCCGCGAGGCGATGGAGTTCTACCGCGGTGTCTTCGGTGGCACCCTCACGCTGAGTACCTTCGGCGAGTTCGGCGACGCGGAGGCCCCCGGCGCCGACAACATCATGCACGGCATGCTCGAGACGCCGGCCGGATTCACCCTGATGGGCGCCGACACCCCGCCGGGGATGGAACACAATCCGGGCACCAACATCGCGGTGAGCCTCAGCGGCGACGACGCCGACGAACTGCGTGGCTACTGGGCGAAGCTGGTCGACGGCGGCGCCATCGCGGTACCGCTGGAGAAACAGATGTGGGGCGACGAATTCGGCATGTGCACCGACAAGTTCGGGATCGGCTGGATGGTCGACATCGGCGCGCCGCAGGGCTGAGCTACACCGTCGTCGCGGCCCTGCCCACCAGCGACAGGAACGCGGCCGCGGTGAAGAACAGGCCGGAGAACACCCGGCCGGTGACTCGCTGCTGGCGTGGGGAACGCATGACCGTGAGCACCCGTGCGGCGAGGCCGGTGTAGCCGGTCATCACGATGACGTCGACGGCGATCATCGTGGCCGCGATGATCGCGTACTGCGGGACCAGCGCCGAGCCGGGGTCGAGGAACTGCGGCAGCACGGCGAGCATGAACACCACGGCCTTCGGATTGCTGGCGTTGACCAGGAATCCTCGGGTGACCAGCGCGACCGCGGATCCGCCGGGCTGATCCGTGTCCGCGGTGACCTCGGTGGGGGTGGCCCGCCACTGCCGGACGCCGAGGTAGAGCAGGTACGCGACGCCGAACCACTTGATCACGGTGAACGCGAGCGCCGAGCTCGCGAGCAATGCGCCCACGCCCGCCGCGACGATCACGATCTGCAACAGCAGGCCCAACTGCAGGCCGACGATGTTCCAGTACCCGCGGCGCAGGCCGTGGTTCAACCCCGCCGACATCGACGCGATGGCACCCGCCCCCGGCGACAGGCTGATCACCCACGCCGCGCCGAGAAACGCCAACCAGACCTGCCATGCCATGGGCCAGAGCCTATTGGTACCGCCGGAACGGGCCCCGGGCGTACCGTGACTGCATGGCGAATCCCGTCGAATCCGTCGATCTCGGACGCCGCAAGGTTGCCCGGCGCGCCGTGGTCGCCGCCGCCCCGGCTGACCTGTTCGACCAGGTAGCGGACCCGCGGAAGCACGCAGACCTGGACGGATCCGGAACCGTGAAGTCGACCGTCTCCGGCCCGCAGCGGCTCGCGCTCGGCGACAAGTTCTCGGTCGACATGCGGATGTTCTGCCTGCCCTACCGGATCACCAGCGTCGTCACCGCCTTCGAGCCGGACCGGCTCATCGAGTGGCGACACCCGTTCGGTCACCGGTGGCGGTGGGAGTTCGTGGACGTGACGGGCGAGGCGGGCGAGAGGCCGCAGACCGAGGTCACCGAGGTGTTCGACTACTCGACGTCCCCGATCGCCAAGGGCCTCGAACTGGGCCGGTTCCCCGGCAAGAACGCCGACGGGATCACGGCCACCCTGCTCGGCCTGCAGCGCCGGTACCGCTGAGCGCTCAGCTGCCGGACGATCCGCTCGGCGCCCCGGAGCGTGGCGGGTTCAGACAGCTCTGCGGCGGGTTCACCAGCGAGCACACCGACTGTCGCAGCACCGGCTGGTAGTCGGCTGCGACCCCTCCCGCGGCGATCACGTCGCGGTACGTGGCGACGGCGTCGGTGGGCCTGCGGGTGAGCGTCGGGTCGGTGAGCACGTCGACCGTGTAGAGGCCGAACCGGTTCCGGTAGCTGCCCCACTCGTAGTTGTCGGTGATCGACCAGTAGTTGTATCCGATCACCTTGGCGCCGTCGGCCTTTGCCCGGGTCAGCCAGTAGACGTGGTCTCGCAGGTGGTCGGAGCGGGTGTACCCGTCCGCCCGCGGCTTCGCGTTGTCCGTCGGCATCCCGTTCTCGACGATGTAGATCGGCAGCTCGGGGTAGCGCTGGGCATAGTGCATCACCGCGTGGTAGATGCCGTCCGGCTGGGGCGTGATGTCGTAGAAGGCGTCGCTGACCGCGTTCGCGGCGGTGAGGTTGTCCAGCGAGACGCCGTAGTAGTAGTCCACCCCGATGAAGTCGAGCTTGTCGCGCACCCGGTCGGCGAAGGTCGCGTCGAGCCCGGCTTCGACGGCGGGGATGTAGGAGACGTTGCTCGACACCCGTGCGCCGGGATCGAGCCGGTGCACGATGTCGTAGGCGCCGCGGTGTGCGCGCACCAGTCGGTCCATCATCAGCGGGACTCCGACAGCGCTGATACCGCCGAAGGTCAGTTCCTTGAGCGCGAAGGCGGTCGGTTCGTTGATGGTGATCCAGTCGGCGCCGACACCGGCATAGCGGGCGATCACGTGTTCCGCGTTGGTCAGCCAGAGCCCGACGGTCTCGTCGCTGCCCCAGCCGCCGCGATCGGCGACCCAGCCGGGATACACGAAGTGGTCGAGGGTGATCATCGGTTTCATGCCGTGGGCACGGATCTGACGGACCACGTCGTCGTAGTAGGCGAACTCGGCCTCGTCCCACACACCGGGTGCCGGCTGCACGCGCGCCCATTCGACGGAGAAACGGAACACCCCGACGCCCATGGCCGCGGCGTCGGCGATGTCCTCGGCGTAGCGGTGCCGGAAGTCCGGGCCCGAGCCGTAGGGGTCGTGCGTCTTGCCCGCCGCGATGTAGCGGGACCAATTGCTGTCCGGGGGCGGACCTTCGGCCTGGAACCCCGAAGTCGCGACGCCCCACTCGAAGTCCGGACCGAGCGTGGAGAGCGCCGGTGTCGCCTGGGCGGGGGAGGACGCCGCGAGCGCGGCCGCCGCCGTGATGCACAGCGCGGTCACGAGCCGGGCGAGGAGATGAATGGATCGGGCCACGATCGGCACGGTAGTCGGCCGGCGCGCACGGTATGGCGAAACTCACACTGTGCACCGCCGAATCAGTTAACTCTTTCGCCGTGGGCCGGTGATCATGGACCTGACACCGTACGAAAGGGCCTCGCCGTGACCGACCCGCTCGCGTTCTTCACCTCCACACCCGACGGGCACCTCGCCCAGGGCTTCGCGATCAGCCGGTGGTCGCCGGACATGGTCAGCGGCGTGGCACTGTGCGGACTCGTCGCCCGTGCCCTCGAGGAGGGTCACGGCGGAGACGGATTCGTGCCCGCACGGCTCACCGTCGACCTGTTCGCGCCGGCCCGGACTCGTCCGTTGACCACCCACACCACCGCGGTCCGGGACGGCAACCGCATCCGGGTCGCCGACGCCGAACTCCTGCAGGACGGGGACGCGGTCGCACGCGCGACCGCGGTGTTCCTGCGCCCGTCGGAGCAGCCACCGGGACGGGTGTGGACTCGCGAGCACCGGCCGTCGCCGCCGCCGGCGCACATCGCCACGGGTGAACCGGCGCCGCCGTTCTTCGGCAGCGACGACCACCCCGACGGCTGGTCCCACTCGATGCTCGAGCATCAGGGCGCGAGTCGCAAACGCATGTGGGCGCAGCATCCTTCGGTGGTCGACGGCGAGGCTCCGTCCCCATTCGTGCGGGCCGCGATGGCGGGTGAACCGACCAGCCTGATGACCAACTGGGGTACCGACGGCGTCGGGTTCATCAACGTCGACATGACGCTGGTGCTGGCCCGGCTGCCCGAGGGCGCCGAGATCGGGCTCGAGGCGGACGACCACATCAGCGCCGACGGTGTCGCGGTCGGCACCACCACGATGTACGACCGCCGGGGACCGATCGGCACCTGCGTCGTCAGTGCCCTCGCCAACGCTCGCCGGCAGGTCGACTTCGGCGATCAGGGCGAGTTCGTGCTTCCCGACGGGTCCTGACCTGCCGCACCCTCCGGTGCCGGTCGCCGGGCGGCGGGTGCCGGAGGGTCGAGGAACGGCCGAATCAGGTCGATCGGCAGCGGGAAGATCACCGTGGAGTTGTGCTCGCCGCCGACCTCGCGGAGCGTCTGCAGGTAACGCAGCTGGAGGGTGGTCGGGTTCCGGCTGATCACGCCGGCGGCCTCGGCCAGCTTCGCGGACGCCTGGAACTCGCCCTCAGCGTTGATGATCTTCGCGCGCCGCTCGCGTTCGGCCTCGGCCTGGCGGGCGATGGCGCGCTGCATGTTCTCGGGGATCTCGACGTCCTTGATCTCCACCGTGGTGACCTTGACTCCCCAGGGTTCGGTCTGCTGGTCGATTACCTTCTGCAGGTCGTCGTTGAGGCGGTCGCGGTCCGAGAGCAGGGTGTCGAGCTCGGCCTTGCCGAGCACCGAGCGCAGCGTGGTCTGGGCGATCTGGGTGGTCGCCGCGAGGAAGTCCTCGACCTCGACCACCGCACGGTTGGCGTCGAGCACCCGGAAGTACGCGACCGCGGTCACCCGGGCGGGCACGTTGTCGCGCGTGATGACCTCCTGCACCGGGACGTTCAGCGTCACCGTACGCAGGCCGACGCGAACCATCCGATCGACGGCGGGGATCAGCAGCACCAGGCCGGGTCCCTTGACCTCGAGCACCCGGCCGAGCCGGAAGACGACCGCGCGTTCGTACTCGCGCAGCACGCGCACCGCGGTGCCGGGGACCACCAGCGCGAGGATGACCAGGACTACGACCAGCGCGATCAGGACGGTCACGGCGGCACCTCCCAGGGCTCGGTTCGACGGACAGTGAGCGTCAGGCCGTGCACGCCCTCCACGACCACCGACTCGCCGGCGGCGGGTGCGGGGTCGTCGGGATAGCCGAACTCGATGCGGGCCGACCACAGTCCGCCGTCCGCGCGCACCTGGCCGACGGGACCGGACCAACTGCTGACGGTCGCGTGGGTGCCCACCAGCGACTGCGGTCCGCCGCGTACCGGCGCCCGTCGCGCGGCGACGACCTTGCGGCCCGCGACCGCGGAGACACCGATTCCGATGCCGGCGACACCGAGTGCCACCGGCACCGCGACCACCTGGCCCGCGCCGCCGGAGAGGAACAGCATCCATATGCCGGCGCCGATCGCGAGCACCGCGATGCCGCCGAGCACGCCCGAGGTGGGGGTGTGTGCCTCCACCAGGATGAGCAGCAGGCCCAGCAACACCGCCACCACGCCGAACGCGGCCATCTCGACTCCCACGATCACGTCGTCCGAGGACCCGGCCGGCGTGGCGGTCGCCCGTCGCCCGACCCTCAGTTCAACGGTAGGCCCGTCCCGTCGCGGCTGCCACCAGCTCGCGGAGGCCACGGCGCGGCAGGTCGCGTGCGTTTCCGTTTGTTACAGGCTCGTAAATGTGTTCTGCGTCACGTACCATGATTCAACTGCCCCTGAACTTTCGGCAGTGATGTCTGCAACACCCGCCGGGAGCTCGAGATGGTAGCGAACCCATCACCGTCGAAGCGGACCGTCCGCCGCGTGGCTGCACCGCGGTCGGCGTCAGGAATGTCGACCAGGAACCCAGCGCAGTCGACAAGGAAAGCGCAGTCGACCAGGAAACGGTCGACCGGTGCGCGAACGCCGCACATGGCGGTTGCCGTCGAACCCCAGTTCATCCCCGGTGCCAGTCTGCGGTCCCAGCTCCTCGCCGGCGCGCTGCGCCACACCGTCAAGCCGGTGCTCGGGGTGTGGGGATGCTGGCCCAGCCCGCTGTGGCCGGCGGGCCTACTGGACTACGCCGCCCGGTTCCTGCCGCCGACCAGAGGTGCACGCAGTCAGCGGGTGCGTCTGGACGAGTGTGACGCCGAGTGGACCCCTGCGGCCGGCGGGGGCGAACGCGCGGTGCTCTACCTCCACGGGGGTGGGTTCCTCACCTGCGGGCTCAACACGCACCGCAGGCTCGCGGCGCGTGTTGGCGATGCGGTCGGGGCAGGCGTGCTCAGCGTGGACTACCGAATGCTGCCGCGGTATCCCATCGGTGACGCCGTCGCCGACGGGGTGGCCGGTTACCGGTGGCTGCTCGACCGTGGGTACGACCCGAACCGCATCGTGGTCGCGGGCGACTCGGCTGGCGGCTATCTGACCTTCATGACGGCGCTCGCCGCCGCCGAGCTGGGACTGCCCAGTCCGGCGGCCCTGGTCGCGCTCTCGCCGCTGACCGATCTGAACCCGGCGGGCAAGCTCGCCAATCCCGGCGCCGACGACTGCCCCCTGATTCCCCGGTCGGTGATCGTCGCGCTCGCCGAGATCACCGAACGCGTGAATCGTCGCGCACCCAGAGAGGTGGGCGGACGCACGCGCAGTCCGGTCGACAGCGTCCTGACCGGGCTGCCGCCGGTGCTGATCCAGGTCGGGTCCACGGAGATGCTCTACCCGGACGCGGAACTGATGGCCCAGCGGCTCGGCGCCGCGGGGGTACCGGTCACGCTCGAGGTGTGGGACCGGCAGGTGCACGTGTTCCACGCCGCCGCCGACCTGGTGCCCGAGGCCGGGCGCGCGATCGCCCGGATCGGTGAGTTCGTCCGCGCCGCCACCGGCGACGCGGTGGTGTCGGAGTCGGGGCCGAAGGCGGCCCTCACGCCCGCGGAGGCCTGACAGGTCCCGTCGTGTCAGGCTCGGATGGCAGCGAACCGGTTGCCGCACTGGGGAAGTCGCGATGGACCCGCCGGGCGGGCGCGCTGCTCGCCGGCGCCGCGCCGGTGCTCGCCTTCCCCGAGCCGAGCCTCGGGTGGTTCGCCTGGGTGGCGCTGGTGCCCGCGCTGCTGCTGCTGAGGGGTGCCGGTTCGGCCCGGGAAGCGGCGCTGCTCGGCTGGCTCACCGGCGTCGGGTTCCTCGCCGCGACCCAGTACTGGCTGGTGCCGAATCTCCGCTACTTCTTTCCGATCGCGGTCGCACTGCTCGCCCTGCTGTGGTGCGGGTGGGGTGTGCTGGTGTGGATCCTGCTGCGCGGACACGTCACCGGTGCTCGGGCCGTCGCCGCCGTGCTCGGTGTGCCGGCCGGCTGGACGGTGCTCGAGGCGGTCCGGTCCTGGCAGTGGTTCGGCGGACCCTGGTCGCTGCTCGGCGCGACCCAGTGGGCGCATCCGACCGTGCTCGGCCTCGCCGCGGTGGGCGGAGTGTGGCTCGTGGGTTTCGCGATCGTCGCGGCGAACACCGGATTGGCACTGCTGCTGGTGACTCCCGCGGGTGCCCGCGCGGTCGGGGCCCTCACGGTCGTGATCGCGCTCGCGGCGGGGCCGCTCTGGTACCTGAGCACGCCGGCTCCGACGACAGCGGACCGGACGCGGGTCGCGCTGATCCAGCCCGGAATCGTCGCCGGTGACGCTCGACCCAGGGAGGAGGAGTTGACCCGCACGGTGGCCGGCGACGTCGGCCTCGTGGTGTGGGGCGAGAGCAGCGTCGACGACGACCTGGGCGAGCATCCCGAGGTCCTCGCGCGGCTCGCGGCGCTGTCGGCGTCCGTGGGATCCGACCTGCTCGTCAACGTCGATGCCCGGGTGGGCACGTCCGGCGGAATAGCCAAGACCGCGACCCTCGTCGACGCGCACGGCATCGTCGCGACCTACCGCAAGACCCGGCTGGTGCCGTTCGGCGAGTACGTGCCGCTGCGGGATCGGCTCGGTTGGATCAGCCGGATCACCGCCGCCGCGCGAGAGAACCGCGAACCCGGTCACGGGCTGGTCGTCATGGACGCCGGTGGGCTCGCGATCGGACCGCTCGTCTCGTTCGAGCTGACGTTCCCCGACCTGGCCCGCGCCCAGGCGCGGGGTGGGGCGAGACTGCTGGTCTACCAGACCTCCACCGCCACCTTCCAGGGCAGCTGGGCGCCCGCGCAGCTGGCGAGTTTCGGGGCCGTGCGCGCCGCGGAGTCCGGGCGGCCGGCGGTCGTCGCGGCGCTGACCGGGGTGTCGGCGGGCTTCGACGCCCGCGGCAACACGCTGGCGTGGCTGCCCGCCGACGCGCACGGCGCCATGGTGGTCGAGGTGCCGCTGTTCGCGCGGACCACGATCTACGACCGCGGTGGCGACTACCTGCCGCTCGCGTGCGCACTGGCGCTCGCGGCCGCCGGGGCGATCCGCCTGCTCGTCGGCCGTGGGCAGGGTCGCCGACCGCGCTGGACCTCGCCCGTCCGGCGTGCGCACGATCAACCTCGAGGTGGGTCTTCGTCGGTCCCACCGCGATGAACAGTTCCTCTCCGATTCGGATTCGGCGTCCCACCGACTCGAGCGTGTCGCGACCGACCGCTGCTGACGCAGGATGCACTAATTTCCGCCGCGTCACGGGCGAATGCAACGAGCCGCGGCGTCCGGCGCGGGGCGCCGCGAGGGCTCTTGTCCGACCGGGCCGGACGCGCCGCACGGGCGGCTGGCGAAAATGGCTGGCAACTATCCTGGATAATCGATACAAACCCATCCTTTCGAAGGGACCCTCATGCCTGCCCGCACCGAGCTCGCCCGCGTAGATCTGCGCGGTCGAACCCCCACCCTCGCCGAACTCCGGTCGGCTCTGCCCCGAGGTGGAGTGGACGTGGACGCGGTGCTGCATCAGGTGCGCCCGATGGTCGAGGCGGTCCGCGACCGGGGCGCCGAGGCCGCGCTCGAGTACGGCGAGAAGTTCGACGGCGTTCGGCCCGGCACGGTGCGGGTACCTGCCGCCGAGCTGGTCCGCGCTCTCGACGAGCTCGACCCGGACGTGCGCGCCGCGCTCGAGGTCGCGATCGAACGCACCCGCAAGGTGCACGCCGACCAGCGGCGCACCGACACCGTCACCGAGGTCGTCCCGGGCGGCGTCGTCACCGAGCGCTGGGTGCCGGTCGAGCGGGTCGGGCTGTACGTGCCCGGCGGCAACGCCGTCTACCCCTCGTCCGTCGTGATGAACGTGGTGCCCGCGCAGACCGCGGGTGTGGGCTCGCTGGTCGTCGCCTCCCCGCCGCAGGCCGCGTTCGGCGGACTCCCGCACCCGACCATCCTGGCCGCCGCGCAGCTGCTCGGCGTCGAGGAGGTGTGGGCGGTCGGCGGCGGCCAGGGCGTCGCCCTGCTGGCCTACGGCGGCACCGACACCGACGGCGCGGAACTGGCCCCCGTGGACCTGATCACCGGACCGGGAAACATCTACGTCACCGCAGCCAAGCGGCTGTGCCGCGGGCTGGTCGGCATCGACGCCGAGGCCGGGCCCACCGAGATCGCGATCCTCGCCGACCACACCGCCGACCCGGTGCACGTCGCCGCCGACCTGATCAGCCAGGCCGAGCACGACGTGATGGCGGCCTCCGTGCTGGTCACCACCTCGACCGAACTCGCCGACGCCGTCGACGACGCGCTCACCGCACAGCTGGAACTGACCAAGCACCGCGAGCGGGTCGCCACCGCGCTGGCAGGCAGCCAGTCCGGCACCGTGCTCGTCGACTCGATCGACAAGGGACTCGAGGTCGTCAACGCGTACGCCGCGGAGCACCTCGAGATCCAGACCGAGGACGCCTCCGCAGTCGCGGCGCGTGTGCGCAGTGCCGGCGCGATCTTCGTCGGCCCCTGGGCCCCGGTCAGCCTCGGCGACTACTGCGCGGGCTCGAACCACGTCCTGCCCACCGCGGGTTGTGCCCGGCACTCGTCCGGACTGAGCGTGCAGACCTTCCTGCGTGGCATCCACATCGTCGACTACTCGGAGTCGGCGCTGAAGGACGTTTCGCAGCACGTGATCAACCTGGCGAACGCCGAGGACCTGCCCGCCCACGGTGAGGCCGTGCGGCTGCGCTTCGAGGCCTTGCGGTGAGCGCCGTGCCCGGCGCGGCGGTGACGGTCGACGACCTGCCGCTGCGGGAGAACCTGCGCGGCAAGTCGGCCTACGGAGCCCCACAGTTGACGGTGCCGGTACAGCTCAACACCAACGAGAACCCGCACCCGCCGACCAGGGCGCTCGTCGACGACGTCGCCGAGTCGGTCCGTGAGGCGGCCCGGGAGCTGCACCGCTACCCGGACCGCGACGCCGTCGCGCTGCGCACCGACCTGGCCGCGTACCTGACGCGCCAGACCGGGGTACCGGTCACGGTCGACAACGTGTGGGCGGCCAACGGCTCCAACGAGATCCTGCAGCAGCTGCTGCAGGCCTTCGCCGGACCGGGCCGCAGCGCAATGGGTTTCGTGCCGTCCTACTCGATGCACCCGATCATCTCCGACGGCACCGATACCGCGTGGCTGCCGGTGCTGCGCGGCGCCGACTTCGCCCTGGACGTGGACGCGGCCGTCGCCGCGATCGCCGACCAGCGGCCCGACGTCGTGTTCGTCACCAGCCCCAACAACCCGACCGGGCACAGCATCCCGATCGCGTCGCTGCGGCTGATCCTCGACGCCGCACCGGGTGTCGTGATCGTCGACGAGGCGTACGCCGAGTTCTCCGAGGCGCCGAGCGCGCTGACCCTGATCGACGAGTACCCGACCAAGCTGGTGGTCTCGCGGACGATGAGCAAGGCGTTCGCGTTCGCCGGCGGCCGGCTCGGCTACCTCGCCGCCGCACCGGCGTTCGTCGAGGCCCTGCTGCTGGTGCGGCTGCCGTACCACCTGTCGGTGGTCACGCAGGCCGCCGCGCGGGCCGCCTTGCGGCACGCCGACGAGACCCTCGGCAGCGTGCACGCCCTCGCCGCCGAGCGGGTCCGGGTGTCGAAGGCGCTGGCGGACACCGGGTTCCACGTCATCCCGTCGGACGCGAACTTCATCCTGTTCGGCGAGTTCGCCGACAGCGCCCGCGCCTGGCAGGCCTACCTCGACCGCGGGGTGCTGATCCGCGACGTGGGCATCCCCGGATTCCTGCGCGCCACCGTCGGGCTCGCCTCCGAGAACGACGCCTTCATCGCGGCCAGCGACGCCGTCGCGGCCGCCGAACTGACCACCGGAGGGAACCGATGACCGACCGCATCGCGAAGGTCGAGCGCACCACCAAGGAATCGTCGATCTCCGTCGAGCTCAACCTCGACGGCACCGGCATCGTCGACATCTCCACCGGCATCCCGTTCTTCGACCACATGCTGACCGCGCTCGGGGCGCACGCCAGCTTCGACCTGACGGTCAAGGCGGAGGGCGACATCGAGATCGAGGCACACCACACCGTCGAGGACACCTCGATCGTGCTGGGTCAGGCCCTCGGCCAGGCGCTCGGGGACAAGAAGGGCATCCGCCGCTTCGGCGACTCGTTCATCCCGATGGACGAGTCCCTCGTCCACGCCGCGGTCGACGTCTCCGGCCGGCCCTACTGCGTGCACACCGGCGAGCCGGAACACATGCTGCACACCGTGATCGGCGGATACCCCGGTGTCCCGTACGCGACGGTGATCAATCGGCACGTCTTCGAGTCCATCGCCTCGAACGCGCGCATCGCGCTGCACGTGCGGGTGCTCTACGGGCGCGACCAGCACCACATCACCGAAGGCGAGTTCAAGGCGGTCGCGCGGGCGTTGCGCGAGGCCGTCGAGCCGGACCCGCGGGTGAGCGGTGTGCCGTCGACCAAGGGTGCGCTCTGACATGAGCGAACCTGCGGCGAATCCAGGAGTGCTGTGATCGATGTCTGACTTCCTGATCTACGGGCTGTTCCTGCTGGCCGGATTCGCGATCGGCGGCGCCTACTCGCTGTGGAAGGTCAACAAGTTCGCCGCCGGCGTGTTGGTCGCGCTGGCGATCATCGCTGCCGTCGCGGGCGTGCTTCGGCTCGTGTGATGCCCAGCCTGCTGCGCACTCGCGGCATGCCGGTGGCGATGACCATGGGCTTCACCGCCTTCGGCGGCTGGTCGCTGTTGCTGCCGGTGGTGCCGCTGGCGATCTCCGAGGCCGGTGGGTCGGCCGTGCTGGCCGGGGCCGCGACCGCTGTCTTCATGGCCACCACGGTGGCGACCCAGCTGGTCACACCGCGACTGCTTCGTTCGTGGGGATACCGCACGGTCCTCGCAGTCGGCTGCCTGCTGCTCGGCGCGCCCGCGCTCGCGTTCCTGCTGTCCACCGCGGCGGGACCCGCGCTCGCCATCTCCGCCGTCCGCGGTGTCGGTTTCGGACTGTTGACGGTGGCCGGCAGCGCGCTGGTCGCGGAACTCGCCCCGAAGGAGTTGCTCGGCCGGGCAACCGGTGCCCAGGGCATCGCGATCGCCACCGGCCAGATGATCGCGCTGCCCGTCGGTTTGGCGCTCTTCGGCCACGGGTACCGGGGCCTGGTCTTCGTGCTCGGTGCTGTGGTGCCGCTGCTCGCTGTCGTCGCCGTCGCGGCATTGCCGTCGATCCGGCACGCGGCCCGTCCGGACGGGCCGCGACATCGGCTCCCGGTGCGATTGTTGCTCGTTCCGTGCCTCGCGATGCTGATGGTGGCGTCCGTGTACGGCGGGGCGTCGAGCCTGCTGCCCATCGCGGTGGAGGATCGGGCCGCGGTGGCCGGCGTCGCGCTCGCGTTCGTCAGCGGGGCGATCCTGGTCGGCCGCTACGGAGCCGGCCTGCTCGTCGATCGGATCGGGGTCGGCCGAATCATGGCCCCCGCGTTGGCCTGCTCCGCGGCCGGGGCGGCGATGTATGCGGTCGCGGTCGCGGGCGACGGTCGGGTGACGCTGCTGCTGGCCGGATCGATCCTGTTCGGTGCCGGCTTCGGCGCGGTCCAGAACGAGGCGTTGGTGACGCTGTTCACCTCGGCGGGTCCGGCGCGCCTCGGCGCCGCCAGCGCGGCCTGGAACATCAGCTACGACGCGGGCACCGGAATCGGCGCGCTCGCCCTCGGCGTGGTGGCGAGGGAGGCCGGTTTCCCCGCGGTCTTCGTGGTCGGGGCAGTGGCGGTCGCGGCGGTGATTCCCCTCGCGCTGGGCCGGAGGATTCCGGCGGCGTCCCCCCGGGCCGATAGAGTTCAGTCATGACCTCCGTTGCTCTGCTCGATTACGGCTCAGGGAACCTGCACTCGGCGATGCGGGCGCTCGCTCGCGTCGGAGCCGCCGTCGAGGTGACCTCCGACCCGAAGACGGCGCTGGCCGCGGACGGTCTGGTCGTGCCCGGTGTCGGCGCCTTCGCCGCCTGCATGCAGGGTCTGCGGGCGGTGCGCGGTGAGCGGATCATCGGCCAGCGACTCGCGGGCGGTCGCCCGGTGCTCGGCATCTGCGTCGGCATGCAGATCATGTTCGAGCGGGGCGTGGAGCACGGGGTGGAGGCCGACGGCTGCGGTGAATGGCCCGGCACCGTCGAGAAGCTGCAGGCGGAGGTGCTGCCGCACATGGGCTGGAACACCCTGCAGGCGCCGGAGGACAGCGTGCTGTTCGCGGGACTCGACCGGGACACCCGGTTCTACTTCGTGCACTCCTACGGCGTGCAGAAGTGGGAACTGGCGGAGTCGGAACTCATCGCGCCACCGAAGCTGACCTGGGCGAACCACGGTGGTTCCTTCCTCGCCGCGATCGAGAACGGCCCGCTCTCGGCGACCCAGTTCCACCCGGAGAAGTCGGGCGACGCGGGCGCCGCGCTGCTCGAGAACTGGGTACGCAGCCTGTGACGGCGCCGCGGCGCGGGTTCTCCTACGGCCGGCTCGCCCTGTATTCGCTCGGCGCAGCGGCCGCGGTCCTGGTGATCGCGGCGGTCGCGGTGGCCGCGCTGCGGCCGTCACCGGTGGTCGGGCTGGTGATTGTGGTGGCCGGGGTGGCCGGGGCGATCGCTGCGATGGGAGCGGTGTCCACCCGGATGACCCGGCGGGCGTTCGACGATGCGGACGACGGGCCCGAGGCCGCCTCCGCTCGTGAGCCCGACCCGGACACCGGCCCGGAGCGCTGACGCACTAGGGTTGGCGCAGTGAGCCTGGTCCTTTTGCCTGCTGTAGATGTCGCCAACGGTGAAGCTGTTCGCCTCGTTCAGGGGGAGGCAGGGAGCGAGACCAACTACGGATCGCCCCGCGACGCGGCCCTCGCGTGGCAGAACGCCGGCGCCGAGTGGGTGCACCTGGTCGACCTCGACGCCGCCTTCGGGCGTGGATCCAACCGTGAGATGCTGGCCGGCGTCATCGGCGAGCTCGACGTCAAGGTGGAGCTGTCCGGTGGAATCCGCGACGACGCCTCCCTCGAGGCCGCTCTCGCGACCGGCTGCGCCCGGGTCAACCTCGGCACCGCTGCCATCGAGAACCCCGAATGGTGCGCCAGCGCCATCGCCCGCTTCGGCGACAAGAT
Organism: Rhodococcus sp. NPDC059234; assembly: GCF_042754225.1. Lineage (NCBI taxonomy): Bacteria > Bacillati > Actinomycetota > Actinomycetes > Mycobacteriales > Nocardiaceae > Rhodococcus > Rhodococcus sp. NPDC059234. Next base: position 69,745 of record NZ_JBHZAH010000003.1, on the reverse strand, counting down.
CGCCGTCGGACTGGATGTGCGCAACGTCGACGGCCGCTACCAGCTCCGCGGCCGCGGCTGGGTCACCGAGGGCGGCGACCTGTTCGAGACCCTCGCACGCCTCGACCGCGACGGTTGCGCCCGCTACGTCGTCACCGACGTCAGCAAGGACGGCACCCTCACGGGGCCGAATCTCGAACTGCTGAGCCAGGTTTGCGCCGCCACGGACGCGCCCGTCGTCGCGTCCGGCGGCATCTCCAGCCTCGACGACCTGGTGGCGATCGCCGGTCTGGTCGACCAGGGCGTCGAGGGGTCGATCATCGGCAAGGCGCTCTACGCGGGTCGCTTCACCCTGCCCGAGGCCCTCACCGCGGTCGCCGGCTAGGTCCCGCGATGACCCCGCCCCGCGACCCGCGCGAGTTGCTCTCGATCGCGGGCGGCGTGCTCGACGGGGTGGTGGAACGGTTCCTCTCCGGCGTCGGCGCGCCGAGCGCGGTGGTCAAGGGGCCCAGGGACTTCGCCACCGAGGTGGACCTCGAACTGGAACGTCGGATCAGCGGTGAGCTCGAACGGCTCACCGGAATCCCGGTGCACGGCGAGGAATTCGGCGGTCCCGACCTGGCGGACGGCACGGTGTGGGTGCTCGACCCGGTGGACGGCACTCTGAACTACTCGTCGGGTCTGCCGACCGCCGGCGTTCTGCTGGCGCTGTTGGACCGGGGTCGACCGGTCCTCGGGCTGACCTGGCTGCCGATGATGAATCGGCGGTACGCGGCGAGCGTCGACGGGCCGTTGTTCTGCAACGGGGAGGAACTGCCCGGGCTTCGCCGCCACCAACTGTCGGAGGCGATGGTCGGGTTCGGGGCGTTCAACGTCGACGGCCGCGGCCCCATCCCGGGCGCATACCGGGTGCGCGCGCTGGCCGAGGTGAGCCGGGTCTGCCGGCGGCTGCGGATGCACGGCTCGACAGGAGCGGACCTCGCGTTCACCGCGGCGGGCGTGCTCGGGGCGTCGGTGGTCTTCGGCTACCACCCCTGGGACAACGCGCCGGGGGTGGCGCTGGTCCGGGCGGCGGGCGGCGTGGTCACCGACCTGGCCGGGCAGGACTGGCACATCGGTTCGAAGTCGGTGCTGGCGGCGGCACCGGGCGTGCACGGTGAAGTGTTGAATATTCTCGAGTCTCTGGGCGATCCGGGTGGCTACCTGGATCCGGCGGTAGGAAGGTAAGACGACATGACGTTGGCAGTTCGGGTCATCCCGTGCCTGGACGTGGACGCGGGCCGCGTCGTGAAGGGCGTCAATTTCGAGAACCTGCGTGACGCAGGCGATCCCGTGGAACTTGCGGCGGTCTACGACGCGCAGGGCGCCGACGAACTCACCTTCCTCGACGTCACCGCGTCCACCTCCGAGCGCGGCACCATGCTCGACGTGGTCACCCGCACCGCCGAGCAGGTGTTCATCCCGCTGACGGTCGGCGGCGGGGTCCGCACCGAGCAGGACGTGGACCGACTGCTGCGCGCCGGTGCCGACAAGGTCAGTGTCAACACCGCCGCGATCGCCCGGCCGGAGCTGCTGCGCGAGCTCAGCGAGCGGTTCGGCTCGCAGTGCATCGTGCTCTCGGTGGACGCGCGCACGGTGCCCGAGGGCGAGGCACCGACCCCGTCCGGCTGGGAGGTCACCACGCACGGCGGTCGTCGTGGCACCGGCATCGACGCGATCGAGTGGGCGCAGCGCGGCGCCGAACTCGGGGTGGGGGAGATCCTGCTCAACTCGATGGACGCCGACGGCACCAAGGCCGGGTTCGATCTGCCGATGATCCGGGCCGTCCGCGCGGCCGTACACGTGCCCGTGATCGCCAGCGGCGGAGCCGGTGCGGTCGGGGACTTCGCGCCCGCCGTGCAGGCCGGCGCTGATGCGGTGCTCGCGGCGAGCGTCTTCCACTTCGGCGACCTCACGATTCCGCAGGTCAAGGGCGCGATGCGCGCGGAAGGTATCGTGGTCCGATGAGTCTCGATCCCGCAATCGCCGCCCGCCTCAAGCGCAACGAGGCGGGTCTGTTCAGTGCTGTCGCCCAGGAACGGTCCACCGGCGACGTGCTGATGGTCGCGTGGATGGACGACGAGGCGCTGGCCCGCACGCTGGAAACCCGCAAGGGGACCTACTATTCGCGGTCGCGTCAGCAGTACTGGGTGAAGGGGGAGACCTCCGGTCACACCCAGTACGTGCACGAGGTGCGGCTCGACTGCGACGGCGACTCGGTGCTGCTCGTCGTCGACCAGGAGGGCGCCGCGTGCCACACCGGCACGCACACCTGCTTCGACACCGACGTCCTGCTCGCCCGCCCCTGACGCCGACCGCCGCTTTCCGCGGATCACAGACCGCGATCGATCAGGTCCAGGATCTCCTCGCTGGTCGCAGCGTGGATCTTGTCGACCGCGTCGGCATGCGCACCGTCGGCCGCGCGGACCTCGGCCAGCAGACTCTCCAACCGCCGTGCGATCGCCGACCGCGCCTCGAGGTCGTCACCGAGCTCGGCGATGGTCGCATGTAGCCGGTCGACGTCGGCACAGGCAACCGACATCGGGTCGGGCACGAGCTCCGCACGCAGGAACTCGGCGACGGCACGCGGACTCGGGTGATCGAACACCATCGTCGGTGGCAACCGGAGCCCGGTGGCGGCACCGAGATGGTTACGGAGCGCAACGGCGGCCAGCGAGTCGAAGCCCAGTTCCTTGAACGCCTGGTCGGGGTCGACCGAGTCCGAAGCGTCGTAGCCGAGGACTGCGGCGGCTCCGCCCCGCACCAGATCGAGCATCAGGTGCCGCTGTTCTGGAATCGGCCGGTCGGCAAGGCGCTGCGCCCAATCCGACGGCCCGGACCTGTCCGATCCGGTCCCGACCGAGTCCGACCTCGCGGCGCGCGGGCGCGATTCTCGGATCAGGCCACGAAACGAGGCGGGAACGTAGGGTGCGGACACACCGGAGTGGGCGAAGCGAGCGGCCGCCACCGCCGGAACCCCGGCGGTCAACGCGCTGTCGAAGAGGGCCAGGCCGTCGGCGGCGGGCATCGGGACCATTCCGCTGCGGCGCGCTCGAGCGCGATCGACAGCTCCGAGGTTGTCGGTCATGGCGCTCGGCGGCGCCCACATGCCCCACGCGATCGAGAGCGCTGGCCGCCCCAGGGCGTGGCGGTGATGGGCAAGGGCGTCGAGAAACACGTTCGCGGCCGCGTAGTTCGCCTGCCCCGGCGCCCCGAGGATGCCGGCGAGCGACGAGAACAGGACGAAGGCCCGCACGTCGCATTTCGCGGTCAGCCGGTGCAGGTGCCAGGCCGCGTCGACCTTCGGCCGCAGCACCGCGTCGAGTCGGTCGGGGGTGAGCGAGGCCAGTGTGCCGTCGTCGATCACGCCGGCCGCGTGGATCACCGCGGTCAGTGGGTGCTCCTGCGGTATCCCGGCCAACAGCGCCGCGAGGGCCGACTCGTCGGCGGTGTCGCAGGCGACGACGCGCACCTCGACCCCCTGGTCGGTCAGTTCGCGACGCAGCTGGTCGCAACCGTCGGCGTCGGGCCCGCGTCTGCTGGTCAGCAACACGTGCCGCGCCCCGTGCTCGGACACGAGGTGGCGAGCTACCAACGATCCGACGGTGCCGGTCCCGCCGGTGACGAGAACGGTCCCGGCGGGATCGAACGGCGAACCGACATCGTCGCCGGCACGGAACCGCCGCAGTCGAGGTGCCAGCAGAGCGCCGTTCCGGGCCGCCAGTTGCGGCTCCCCGCTCGCCACCGCCGACGCGATCAGTGCACCGGTGTCCGACGCGTCGTCGAGGTCGATCAGCACGAACCGGTCCGGGTTCTCGTTCTGCGCGGAGCCCACGAGGCCCCACACGGCCGCGGCCGGGAGGTCGGCGGCCGCGTTCGGGTCCTGGCCGTCGTCGGTGACCATCGCGTTGCGGGTCACGATCACCAGCCGGCTGTCGGCGACGATGTCGTCGTCCAGCCACTGCTGCAGCAGGCGCAGTACCCGAGCGCAGAGTTCGTGGGTCGCGTCCGGACCGTGCTCGTCCCCGGTGCCGCATCCGGCCAGCACCGTCCACGGGACCCGGTCGCCGTCGTCGGGCGCAGACTCCATCGCGGTTCGCAGCGCCGCCAGGTCGGGATGGCTGGGGAAGGTCGAACGATCGCCCTGCTCGCCCGGCCACTCGGAGCCGAGGACGACCATCGGTCCGGTTGTCGGCTCCGTCAAGGGGCCCTCGACCGGAATCCAGGTCAGCCGGTGCAGCGGCGGGGCCGCCCTGCCGCCCGCGCCTGCCCCGTCGACCGCCCTGGGCACGACCCGCAGCGCATCCACGGTCAGCACCGGCTCGCCGGCGGGGTCGTCGAGGGCGACGCGGTACCTGCTGTCCTCGCCGGGAACGAACCGCGCCGTCACCGCCTCCGCGCCGACGGCGTGCAGACGGATTCCGGACCAGGTCAGCGGCCAGTCGTCCGGCCCGAGGACGGGCTCGAGCGCCGCCTGCAACAGCTCCGGATGGATGCCGTAGCCGCTGGTGTCCGTGCCTTCCTCGACGCACACCTCGTCCTCGGCGTCGCCCGGGACCTGGTGCGGCACACCGGCGGCGGGGCCGACGACGTCGTCGATCGTCGCCGAAGCGTTCCGGACCCAGGTATCGGAGCCCTCGGACCCACTCGGGCTCGACGAGAGAACGACGGAGCGACTGTCGTCGGTGTCCGCGGGCGTGACCAGCACCCGAACCGACATCAGTTCCGACGACGAGAGGATCAGCGGTTGGTGCAGGGTGAGTTCGGCGATGTGGTCGAGACCGACGTGGTGGGCCGCGTGCAGGGCGAGTTCGACGAGCACGGCTGGCGACAGCGTCTTCGCGTCGTCGGTCGACGGCTCGTCGTCGACCGACGGCCCCGCGAGCCACGGATCCCGGTGCAGCGACAGCTGTCCGGTGAACAGGGTCGCACCGTCGTCGAGCGTCACCGCGGCACCGAGCAGCGGATGATCGGCCGGCGTCAGACCCAGCTCGGTCGGATCGCCGGTGTGCCGGGTGGGCGCTGTCGGCCAGTAGGAGCGGCGTTGGAACGCGTAGGTGGGCAAGGCAACCCGTCGGCGACCGGGGAGTACCCGATCCCAGTCGATCGCCACGCCCTGCACGTAGGCGGCAGCGACCGCCTCGATGATCGCGTGTGTTTCGTCTCCGCGTCCGGGCAGCGTGGCGATCGTGTTCGGGACGACCTCGGCGGCCAAGGCCGCCAGAGTCGCGCCGGGACCGACCTCGACGAGGCGGGTGACGCCGAGTTCGTCGAGGGCACCGATGCCGTCGTGGAAACGCACCGCATGCCGGAGGTGACGGGTCCAGTACTCCGGGGACATGAGTTCCTCGGACGTAGCGACGCGCCCGGTGACGTTGGAGACGACCGGAATCGTCGGCGGCTGCGGCGTCAGCCTGGACACCATGGCGGCGAACTGGTCGAGGACGGGGTTCATCAGGATCGAATGGAAGGCCCGCTCGACCCGCAGGCTCGTGGTCTTCAGTCCGGCGGCGGACAGTTCGGAGGCGACGTCGCGCACGTCGCGTTCGCGGCCCGCGAGGACGACGGATTCGGCGCCGTTGACGGCCGCGAGTTCGAGGCGGCCGTCGATCCGCGGCAGGACGTCCTCCTCGCGGGCCCGTACAGCGATCATCCGACCCGGTTCGGTCGACTGCATCAACCGTCCACGCTCGCCCACCAGTGCGGCCGCATCGGGCAGGGTGAACACCCCCGCGACGTGTGCCGCGGTGACCTCGCCGATCGAATGGCCGATCAGGTAGTCGGGGGTGATGCCCCAGTCCCGCAGCAGCCGATAGAGCGCGACCTCGATGGCGAACAGTGCCGGCTGGGTGTATTCGGTGCTGTCGAGCTTCGCGTCGCCACCCGCGGCGTCACCCCAGATCACGTGCCGCAAAGGGGTTTCCACATGTTCGTCGAGCGCGGAGCAGACCTCGTCCAGGGCTCCCGCGAACACGGGAAAGGTGTCGTAGAGGCCACGGCCCATCCCGATGCGCTGGGCACCTTGGCCGGTGAACATGAATGCCGTCTTTCCGCGAGCGCTCGTCCCGGCGACAACGTTGCCGCCCGGTCGCCCCGTGGCGACTCGGGAGAGGCCGTCGCGCAGGTCGGCCAGAGTTGTTCCGATCACCGCGGCGCGATGGGCGAAACCGGATCGGGTGGTGGCCAGTGAGTAGGCGAGGTCGGCCGGATCCGGGAGCTCGGACTCGTCCCTGTCGAGAAACTCCGCCAACCGGGTGGCCTGCGCCCGCATGGCATCCCCGGTCTTTCCGGAGATCACCCAGACCAGTGGTGACGCCGACGGCGGCGGGACCTCCGGGGCCGCGTCCTCGGGGGGCTGTTCGAGGATCATGTGCGAGTTGGTGCCGCTGATGCCGAACGACGAGACGGCCGCCCGACGGGGTCGTCCGGTCTCCGGCCAGGCAACCGATTCGGCGAGGAGCGAGACCTCGCCCGCGGTCCAGTCGACGTGCCGGGTCGGGAGGTCGCCGTGCAGGCTCGGGGGCAGTATCCCGTGGCGCATCGCCATCACCATCTTGATCACGCCCGCGACGCCGGCCGCCGCCTGGGAGTGGCCGATGTTCGACTTGACGGATCCGAGCCAGAGCGGCCGGCCCTCCCGGCCCTGCCCGTACGCGGCCAGCAGCGCCTGCGCCTCGATCGGGTCACCCAGCGTCGTGCCGGTGCCGTGGGCTTCCACGGCGTCGATGTCTGTGGGGCCGAGCGCGGCGTCGGCCAGCGCTTGGCGGATGACCCGTTCCTGCGACGGCCCGTTCGGGGCGGTCAATCCGTTGGAGGCCCCGTCCTGGTTGACAGCCGATCCGCGAATGATGGCCAGCACCCGGTGGCCGTTGCGCCGGGCGTCGCCGAGCCGCTCCAGCACCACCATTCCCGCGCCCTCGCTGAGTCCGGTGCCGTCGGCCCGGTCGGAGAACGGCTTGCACCGCCCGTCCGAGGCGAGCCCGCGTTGGCGGCTGAACTCGATCAGCACACCGGGGGTGGCCATCACCGTCGCACCGCCGGCCAGCGCCAATGCGCATTCCCCGTCGCGGAGCGCCCGCGCCGCGAGATGCATGGCCACCAGCGACGACGAGCAGGCGGTGTCCACGGTGACCGCGGGACCGGTGAAGCCGAGGGAGTAGGAGATCCGGCCCGACGCCACGCTGTTGCTCGTACCGGTCATCAGGTAGCCCTCGGCGTCGACGTTGCGCTGAGTCATCAGGTGGAAGCCGTAGTCGCCGCCCATCAGCCCGACGTACACGCCGGTGTCGGAGAGTCCGGGAGCGGTCGGCTGGATCCCCGCCTGCTCCAAGGCTTCCCAGGCGCTCTCGAGGAGCAGTCGGTGCTGCGGGTCCATCGCGATCGCCTCGCGCGGGCTGATGCCGAAGAACGCGGCATCGAATTCGTCTGCGTCGTAGAGGAACCCGCCCTCCTTCATGTACGTGGTGCCGGCCCGATTCGGGTCGGGGTCGTACACCTCGTCGAGATTCCAGCCCCGGTTGTGGGGGTACGCGCCCACGGCGTTGCGGCCGTCGCGGACGAGGCGCCACAGGTCTTCCGGGCAGTACACCTTGCCCGGGTATCTGCATGCCATTCCCACGATCGCGATCGGGTCGTCGTCCCTGCGGGCACGTGCCGGACCGGCCTGCTGCGCAGCCGCGTCGTCCCCGAGCAGGCGCGCCACCAGCTCCTGAGTGAGCGCGTCGGCGGTGGGATGGTCGAACACCACCGTCGCGGCCAGCCGCACACCGGTCGCGGTCGCCAGCTGATTGCGCAGTTGCACGGCGGTAAGCGAGTCGAAACCGAGTTGTTTGAAGGCACGTTCCGGGTCGATCGCCTCCTTGCCTTCGTGACCCAGCACGGCCGCCACGTGGGTGGTGACGATGTCGAGCACTCGGCTGTGCCGCTCACCGGGGTCCAGCGCCCGCAACTCCACGGCCAGGCCGGTCGGGGAATCGGCGGCGGCGGTGGCGCGACGACGGACGCCGAGCACTCGGCGCAGGATCGGCGGCAGCGACTCACGCTCGGATCGCGAGGCCCGCGTGGAGAGCCGGATCGGCACGATCAACGGACGGTTCACCGCGAGGGCAGCGTCGAACAGGGCCAGGCCCGACTCCGGGCTGATGGTGTCGATGCCACTGCGCTGCAACCGGTCGAGGTCGGCAGCATTCAGATGGGACGTCATCCCGCTGGGCCGGTCCCACAGGCCCCAGGCCATGGACGTCGCGGGCAGCCCGCGGGCGCGGCGGTGCTGCGCGAGTGCGTCGAGGAAGACATTCGCCGCCGCGTAGTTCGCCTGACCCGCGCCGCCGAGCACGCCCGCCGCGGAGGAGAACAGCACGAACGCCGACAAGTCGCGGTCCCGGGTGAGTTCGTGCAGATGCCAGGCGCCGTCCACCTTGGGTCGAAGGACGCCGTGCAACTGGTGCTCGGTCAACGTGGCGGCGGTGGCGTCCTCGAGCACCCCGGCGGCGTGGATCACACCGGACAGGTCCGGAATGTCGGCGAGGAGAGCCGCCAGCGCAGCGCGGTCGGCCACGTCGCAGGCGACGATGCTGACCTCCGCCCCCGACTCGGCGAACTCGGCGCGCAGTTCGGCCGCACGCTCGGCATCGAGCGCGTGCCGGCCGGTCAGTACCAGCCGGCGCACCCCGTGCCGCGCGACGAGGTGGCGGGCGATCAGTCTGCCGATGGTTCCCTTGCCGCCGGTGATCAGGACCGTGCCGTCCGCGCCGAAGACTGCGGATCCCGGTTCGGGCGCCGCCGACGCGGGCGTCACCGCTGCGAGCATGGGCGCCAGCAGTGCACCGTCCCGGACGGCGAGCTGAGGTTCGTTGCAGGCCAGGGCCATGGAGATCAACGAAGGATCACCGGCGGGTGCGTCCAGGTCGACCAGCGTGATGCGGTCCGGGTGCTCGTTCTGCACCGCGCCGACGAGTCCCCACGCGGACGCGGCCGACACGTCGTCGACCGGTTCGTCGTCGCGGACCGCCACCGCGAGCCTGGTCGTGACCAGCAAGCGGGTCTCGGCCAGGCGATCCTCGCGGAGCCACGACTGGACCGCCCGCAACGTCGCGTCCGTGGCGGCGTGCGCGCGAGCCGGCATGTCCGGTTCGTCGCCCGGTTCGAGGTCGAGCCACAGCACGCGGCCTGCCGGATCACCGCCGGCAAGCGCCTCCGCGAGCGGCATCAGGTCTGCCGGCGCGGCGCTGGACGCGCCCACCGGTATCCACTCCACGCGGTAGAGGCTGTCGCGGGCCCCGGCGGCAGGCACGTCCGTGTCCCCGAGCGGTCGCAGCGCCAGCGATCGGGCGGTCAACACCGGTCGCCCCGCCGTGTCGTACACGGAGACCCGGTAGCGCTCGGGTCCGGTTGTGGTGACGTGCACGCGCACGGCGGCGGCGTCCACGGCGTGCAGCTGTACCGTGTCCCAGGCGAACGGCAGCCGGACACCGGAGTCCGGGGCTCCATCATTCACATGTTGCAGCGCAATCACGTGCAAGGCCGCGTCGAGCACCGCCGGGTGGATCCCGTACCCCGCGACCGCCGCGGCCGGGTCCTCCCCGCTCAGCCGCACCTCGCCGTACAGGTCGTCGCCGCACCGCCACGCCGCCCGCAGACCGCGGAAGGCCGGGCCGTACTCGTAGCCGGCCTCGTCGAGCACGTCGTACAGACCTCGGACGTCGATCGGCGTGGCGTCGGCGGGCGGCCACTGCTGGACGGGGGAGTCGGCGGTGCCCACGCCCGCCGTGAGCGTGCCGGTGGCGTGCCGGGTCCAGGGGGTGTCCTGCGGGGCATCCGCGGGCCGGGAGTGCACCGACACCGTGGATCGGCCCGCGTCACCGTCGGCGAGCACGCTCACCTGCAATGCCACCTCGCCCTCGGCAGGGATCACCAGGGGTGCCTCGATGGCGAGTTCCTCTATCCGGCCGCATCCCATGCGGTTTCCCGCGTGCAGGGCGAGCTCCACGAAAGCCGTGCCGGGCAGAATGACGGTGCCCGTGACGCCGTGGTCGCTCAGCCACGGAAGGCGTTGCGGGGACAGCAGACCCGTGAACACCGTGCCCCGGCCGTCGCCGAGCTCGACCGCCGCGGCGAGCATCGGGTGTCCGGCCGATTCCATCCCCGTCGACGCGAAATCGCCTTGTGGCACCGGGGTTTCCAGCCAGTAGCGGCGGTGCTGAAAGGCGTACGTGGGTAGGTCCACCCACCGGTGCCGATCCCCGTGTCGAGCCCAGCCCACCCGATCCCACTCGACGTGCAGTCCGTACACCCGCGCCTCTGCGAGTGCGGCGGTGAACTGGCGTAGACCCGCGCGGCCGCGCCGGATGGTGCCGACGGCACGGCCGGCGACGCCCGCCGCGTCGAGGGTTTCCTGCAACGGCACGGTGAGGACGGGGTGGCTGCACGACTCGACGAACAGCCGATACCCGTCCGCGGCCAGCGATCTCGTCGCTTCCTCGAACCGGACCGTCCGTCGCAGGTTCCGGTACCAGTAGTCCGCGTCCAGTGCGGTGCCGTCCAGCACGCCACCGGTGACCGACGAGTAGAACGGAATCCGCGACCGGCGGGGGGTGATCGAGGCGAGGACGTCGAGAATTGGGTCACGCAGGACCGAGACGTCCGCGCAGTGCGAGGCGTACTCCACCGCGATCCGCCTGGCCTGGACGCCGTCGCCCTGCAGTTGCTCGACCAGGATGTCGAGCGCGTCGACGGGGCCGGAGATCACCGTCGCGGACGGCCCGTTGATCGCCGCGACCTCGACGGTGCCGGCCCAGGGTTGAATCTTCTCCCGCACGATGTCCGGCGGCAGCGCCACCGAGGCCATCCCGCCGCCACGCCGAGCCGACGTGCCGATCACCCTGCTGCGCGCGGCCACGACAAGTGCCGCGTCCGACAGGTCCAGCGCGCCCGCGACACAGGCGGCCGCGATCTCGCCCTGGGAATGTCCGACGACGGCCGCCGGTTCGACGCCGTGGGAGCGCCACAGTTCCGCCAGACCGACCATCGTCGCGAACAGCGCCGGTTGCACCACGTCGACGCGGTCCAGTGCCGCGGGATCGCCGTCACGCAGCACGTCCAGCAGCGAGAAATCGGTGTGCGGAGCCAGCGCGTCGGCGCACTCGCGCACGATGTCGGCGAACACCGGCGACGTGTCCAGCAGTTCGGTGGCCATGCCCACCCACTGCGAACCCTGGCCTGGGAAGACGAACACCGGCCGGTCACCGGCTTCCAACGCCACGCCGGTCACGACGTCAGCGCTGGGCGCGCCTCTGCTGAGCGCATCGAGTCCGCTCGACAGGCTCTGCGTCCGTGTGCCGATCACGGCGGCGCGGTGGTCGAACGCGGCACGGGAACCCAGCAGCGCACCTGCCACCTCGGTCGGCGTCAGGTCGGGGTGCTCGGTGACGTATTCGCGCAACCGCTCGGCCTGGGCGCGCAGCGCGTTCTCGGTGTGGCCCGACACGAACCAGGCCACGACTTCGTCCGGGGGAGATGCTGATTCCCCCGCCCGCGACTCGACCGGTGGGGACTCCTCGAGGACGACGTGCGCGTTGGTGCCGCTGATGCCGAACGACGAGACCGCCGCCCGTCGGGGTCGATCGGACCCCGGCCACTCCCGGTTCTCGGTGAGCAGCGACACCGAACCGGCGGACCAGTCGACGTGTGGTGTCGGCCGGTCGACGTGCAATGTCCTCGGCAGGACGCCGTGCCGCATCGCCATGATCATCTTGATCACCCCGGCGACGCCGGCGGCCGCCTGGGTGTGGCCGAGGTTCGACTTCACCGAGCCGAGCCACAGCGGCCGGTCGGCGGGACGGTCGCGACCGTAGGCGGCCAGCAGGGCGGACGCCTCGATCGGATCGCCCAGCTTCGTCCCGGTGCCGTGCGCCTCGACCGCGTCGACGTCGCCCGGGCCGAGCCCCGCATTGGCCAGCGCCTGCGCGATCACCCGCTCCTGAGCCTGCCTGTTCGGGGCGGTCAGGCCGTTGCTGGCGCCGTCCTGGTTCACCGCGCTGCCGCGGATGACGGCCAGTACCCGTCGACCCCTGCGCTCTGCGTCGGACAGGCGTTCCAACGCGACCATCCCCGCGCCCTCGCCCCACGCCGTGCCGTCCGCAGCGGCGGAAAATGCCTTGCACCGACCGTCCCTGGCCAGTCCGCGCTGGCGGCTGAACTCCACGAATACCGCGGGGGTGGCCATGACGGTCGCCCCGCCCGCCAGCGCCAGTTCGCACTCGCCGCCGCGCAGCGCCTGCATGGCGAGGTGGATGGACACCAGCGACGACGAACACGCGGTGTCCACCGTGATCGCGGGTCCGTTCAGGCCGAAGCTGTAGGCAACGCGGCCGGACGCGACGCTCATGGCGTTGCCGGTGATGAAGTACCCCTCGAGGTCCTCGGGCGGCATGCCGCCCGCTCGCGCCGCGTAGTCGATGCCGGACAGCCCGGTGAAGACGCCGACCCGGCGGCCGTGCACCGACCGCGGATCGATGCCCGCATGTTCGAACGTCTCCCAGCTCGTCTCGAGGAGAAGTCGCTGTTGGGGGTCCATCGCCAGCGCCTCGCGGGGCGAGATGCCGAAGACCTCGGGGTCGAACCCCGCCGGGTCGTCGAGGAAGCTGCCCTGCATCGTGTAGGTCTTGCCGGACTGCTCGGCCTTCGGATCGTAGAGATCCGCCAGGCCCCAGCCCCGGTCCTCGGGGAACCCGGAGACGGTGTCCGAACCGGATTCCACCAGGCGCCACAGGTCCTGGGGCGATCGCACCCCGCCGGGGAACCTGCAGCCGATCCCGATGACGGCGATCGGCTCCCGGCTCACCCCTTCGGCCTCGCGAAGCTTCTCCCGTGCCTGGTACAGCTCCGCGGTGACCCGCTTCAGGTATTCAAGGAGCTTCGCTTGATCGGCCATCCGGTTCAGCTTCCATCCGAGCCCCCACTGCCAGCGCGGAACTTCGATTGTATCCGCCGCGGTCTCGAAGTCGAAGGGCGCGACAGAGAGACCATTACCCGGTCTTGGGGTTGCCGACCACCGGGGCGCGCGCCGATCGCGCAGGTCTGACCAGCGATTTCTCCGCTGCCACCTGTCTCGCCCGGTGGCTGGCAGGCCCAGGGTCTCCCCGGTCGACGTCCCAGCGTCAATCGTCTGGTGGCACAGTGTTTTCCATGCCACTAATTCAGATCAGCCAGACGCCGGGGCTCACCATCGAGCAGAAGCGAGCCACCATCGAAGCCGTCACCAAGGCGTACGCGGAGGCGACGGGGAAGAACCCGGCCCAGGTGTGGGTCACGCTCACCGACGTCCCGCGCGAGAACTGGGGTGTCGGCGGCGTGCCGTTGGGGTGACGGCCGCCGCTCAGGCCTTGCCGGTGCCCTCGGCGATCGCCCGGTCGAGCTGGGTGACCATGGTCTTGCCGAGCGTGATGAGCTCGCGCACGTGATCGGCGTCCAAGCCGTCGAAGACGAGCGCCTGCACCGTCTCCACGTGCCCGGGCGCGGCGGCGACGACCTTGGCGTACCCGGCCGCGGTGAGGACCGCGAGCGATCCGCGGGCGCCGACGATGCTCTTGCGCCTGACCCAGCCGGCCTTCTCCATCTTCGTCACGACGTGCGACAGGCGCGACAGCGACGCGTTCGCCTGACCGGCGAGGACGCTGAGCTGCAGGCGCCGCTGCGGTGCCTCGGACAGGACCGCGAGCACGAAGTACTCGAAGTGGGTCAATCCCGAATCGCGCTGGAGTTGGGTGTCCAGCGCCGCGGGCAGGCGGGTCGTCAGGGCGACCAGTTCGCGCCAGGCGCGCTGCTGTTCGTCGCTGAGCCACCGAGTCGTCGGATCCCCCGAATCGTCCGAACTCACAGTCATCTGAACCCCCGTGTCGTGTGCACCACCGGGTCATGCTGTCACGTCACCCGGGAATACTTGCCGTCCGCCGCTGTTTGCTCCTATTGTAGTTGAAGCTTCAATCTAAAGGAGTCGAAATGACGGACCTCGCAATGCCGGCGCTGTACCTCAGCCACGGTGCACCGCCGCTCGTCGACGACGAGCTGTGGGTCTCCCAGCTCGCCCGGTGGTCCGCCGACCTGCCCCGTCCGACCGCGATCCTGGTCGTCTCCGCGCACTGGGAATCGGCGCCGCTCACCATCGGTTCCGTGACCACCGGCACCCCGCTGGTCTACGACTTCGGCGGATTCGATCGCAAGTACTACCAGGTGACCTACCGCTCGCCCGGGGCGCCGGAGCTGGCGCAGCAGGTCGCCGCACTCATGCCGGACAACGAGCCCGTCGTCCACCAGCCCGACCGCGGACTCGACCACGGTGCGTACGTACCGCTGACCGTGATGTACCCGAACGCCGACATCCCCGTGCTGCAGATCTCGATGCCGACCCTCGACCCGGAGCGATTGCTGCACCTCGGCGAACGACTGCGGCCGCTGCGCGAACAGGGTGTGCTTATCGTCGGATCCGGGTTCGCCACGCACGGGCTGCCGTTCCTGCGGGACTGGACGCCCAACGCCACCGCGCCGGGCTGGTCCGCGGATTTCGACGCCTGGGCCGCCGAACGAATCGCCGCGGCCGACGTCGACGCGCTGATCGACTTCCGTGCCAAGGCCCCCGGCATGCCCTACGCGCACCCCACGATCGAGCACTTCGCGCCGCTGTTCGTCACGCTCGGCGCGTCCAGCGAACCCGGGCAGGTGCCCCAGCAGGTGATCGACGGATTCTGGATGGGCCTGGCGAAGCGCTCGCTCCAGGTCGCGTAGGCGTCAGCGCTCGCGCAGGAACTCGAGCGCCTGGTCGGCATGCGTGTTCGCGCGCAGTTCGCTGGCGATCACCTTGAGGACGGTCCGGTCGGTGCCGATGACGAAGGTGGTGCGCTTGACCGGCGACAGCTTCGACAGCAGCCCGCGCCGCACCCCGAACTGCTCGGCGACCGCGCCCGACTCGTCGGACAGCAGTGGATAGTCGAACGACTTCGCGGCGGCGAACGAGGCCTGCTTGTCGACCTTGTCGGTGGAGATGCCCGCCCGTGAGGCGCCCACCGCCGCGAACTCCGAGGCCAGGTCGCGGAAGTGGCAGGCCTCCGCGGTGCACACCGGAGTGAACGCCGCCGGGTAGAAGAACAGCACCAACGGACCGTCGGCGACGAGTTCGCTCAGCGTCCGGACCGTGCCGTCCTGGTCGGGAAGCGAGAAGTCGGGAGCGAGCTGACCGGTTTCCATTGCGACGAGGCTACCGGCCGTCGTGCCACAGCACCCGGTCGCTGCGCAGGCTCCGCTCCTGTGCACCCGGTCGCTGCGCAGGCTCCGCTCCTGTGCACCCGGTCGCTGCGCAGGCTCCGCTCCTGGGATGATGGGTGCCATGTCCGGCGAGTCAACCTCCGTCCCCTCCGCAACCGCTGTCGTCGACGCGAGCGAGTCCACCACCACCAGGGAACAGTTCCGCTCCCTGGCGGCCGACCATCGCGTCGTCCCGGTGACCCGAAAGGTGTTGGCGGACTCAGAGACTCCGCTCTCGGCGTATCGGAAGCTGGCGGCCGACCGGCCGGGAACCTTCCTGCTCGAGTCGGCCGAGAACGGCCGGTCCTGGTCGCGATGGTCGTTCATCGGCGCCGGCAGCCCGGCCGCGCTCACGGTCGTGGACGGCGAGGCCGGCTGGCAGGGCAACGTCCCCGCAGGCGTCCCCGCGGGTGGCGACCCGATTCAGGCGCTCGGGCAGACCCTCGAACTTCTGCGCAGCGAGCGACTGCCCGACCTGCCGCCGCTCACCGGCGGCATGGTCGGGTTCATGGGCTACGACATCGTGCGCAGGCTCGAACGACTGCCCAGCAACGCGGTCGACGACCTGCAGGTCCCCGAGATGGTGATGCTGCTGGCCACCGACCTGGCCGCCGTCGACCACCACGAGGGCGCGATCACCCTGATCGCGAACGCGGTCAACTGGAACGGCACCGACGAGCACGTCGACGAGGCGTACGACGACGCCGTCGCCCGCCTCGACGCCATGACCGCGGCCTTGAGTGCGTCGTCGCCGTCCACGGTGTCCACCTTCGGCAAGCCGGCACCCGAGTACCGGCGTCAGCGCACCACCGAGTCGTTCGGTGCCGACGTGCGCACGCTGATCGGCGAGATCGAGGCCGGCGAAGCATTTCAGGTGGTGCTCTCGCAGCGGTTCGAGATGGACACCGACGCGCACCCGTTCGACATCTACCGGATGCTGCGCGCATCCAACCCGAGCCCGTACATGTACCTGGTCAACGTCCCTGACGGCCACGGCGGGATCGCATTCACCATCGTCGGGTCGAGCCCCGAGTCGCTGGTCACGGTCAAGGAGGGGGTCGCGACCACCCACCCGATCGCGGGCACCCGCTGGCGCGGGGCCAGCGAGGAGGACGACCTGCTGCTCGAGAAGGACCTGATCGCGGACGAGAAGGAGAACTCCGAGCACCTGATGCTGGTGGACCTCGGGCGCAACGACCTCGGCCGGGTCTGCGAGCCGGGCACCGTCAAGGTGCACGACTACCGGCACGTCGAGCGCTACAGCCACGTCATGCATCTGGTCTCCACGGTCACCGGGCGGCTCGCGGAGGGCAGGCACGCGCTCGACGCGGTCACCGCGTGCTTCCCCGCCGGCACCCTCTCCGGCGCGCCGAAGGTTCGGGCCATGGAACTGATCGACGAACTCGAACCGACCCGGCGCGGCATCTACGGCGGCATCGTCGGGTACCTCGACTTCGCCGGTGACGCCGACACCGCCATCGCCATCCGGTCCGCACTGGTCAAGGACGGCACCGCCTACGTGCAGGCGGGCGCCGGGATCGTCGCGGACTCGGACCCCGTGTACGAGGACACCGAGGCGCGTAACAAGGCCATGGCGGTGCTCAGCGCGATCGCGGCGGCGGGCACGCTCAGGACCCTGGGAGGTGCCGATGAGTGAGGGGACGCCCACCGGCGACGCCGCCGCCCCGCCCGCCCGACGGTCCGCGCGGGCCGCGGCGCTGCCCGCCCTGCTGCTCGCGGCCGCCGCGCTGTGCCTGTGGGCGTCCTCCCGGATGACGTGGGTGCGGGTGGACTCCTTCGACGGGCTCGGCGACGCGCGCAGCACCGCGCTCATCGGCGGTACCTGGGCGGCCGCGACCACTCCGCTCGCGCTGACGCTGCTCGCGGCGATCGCGGCCTCGTTCGCCGTGCGGGGCTGGGCGCTGCGGGTGGTGGGTGTGCTGGTCGCGGCGGTGGCGGTCGCCGCGGCGATTCCCGCGGTGACGCTGCTGATCGAGGGTGCCGACAACGACAAGGCCGGACGGCTCGCCGAGTTGCCGGCCCGCGCCGAGGTCACCGGCACCGCGACGCACCCCGCGCCGGCGGTCCTGGCCCTGCTGGGTGCGGTGTTCGCGCTGGCGGCCGCGGTGGCGCTGGTCCGGAAGGCGTCGGTCAGCGCCGGGTTGTCGTCGAAGTACGCGGCGCCGGCCGCTCGTCGCGAGGAGGCGAGCAAGCGCGGCAGCGCAAGCTCCGGGGAACCGCAGAGCCAACGAGAGCTCTGGGATGCGCTCGACGCGGGGGAGGACCCCACCGAGGAGCAGTCGCCGGACCAGGCAAACCCCGGCGACGCCGGTGACACAGACACCCGGCGTTAGTCAAGACCGGGGCGCCCTCTACGCTTTACGAATCCGATGAGGTTCCTCACATCGGCCGCCAGCCCAGAAAGGACTCGGGACGCGATGACTGTTCTCGATTCGATTCTCGACGGGGTCCGCGCCGACGTCGCCGCCCGCGAATCCGTGGTCGACTTCGCCGCCGTCAAGGCCGCGGCCGCCGCCGCTCCCGCTGCACTCGACGCCGCTGCGGCGTTGCGCTCCCCGGGTATCGGCGTGATCGCCGAGGTCAAGCGTGCGAGCCCGTCCAAGGGCGAGCTCTCCGCCATCGCGGACCCGGCCGAACTCGCCCTCGCCTACGAGCAGGGCGGGGCGCGCGTGATCAGCGTCCTCACCGAGGAGCGCCGCTTCCACGGTTCGTTGGCCGACCTCGACGCGGTGCGTGCCGCTGTCCGAATCCCGGTGCTGCGCAAGGACTTCATCGTCGGTCCGTACCAGATCCACGAGGCCCGTGCGCACGGTGCCGACGTGATCCTGCTGATCGTCGCGGCCCTCGAGCAGAACACCCTGAGCTCGCTGCTCGACCGCACCGAGTCGCTCGGCATGACCGCCCTGGTGGAGGTGCACACCGAGGAGGAGGCGAACCGTGCGCTCGAGGCCGGCGCCAGCGTGATCGGCATCAACGCCCGCAACCTCAAGACCCTCGAGGTGGACCGCGACACCTTCGGCCGGATCGCGCCGGGACTGCCGACCAACGTCGTGAAGATCGCCGAGTCGGGCGTGCGGGGGACCGCCGACCTGCTCGCCTACGCGGGTGCGGGCGCCGACGCGGTACTCGTCGGTGAGGGGCTGGTCACCAGCGGCGATCCGCGCACGGCCGTCAAGGATCTCGTCGCGGCCGGGGCGCATCCGTCCTGCCCGAAGCCCGCTCGCTGACCCGTCCGCCTGCGGTCGGACCCGAGGTGCGTCCGACCGCGGCGACTAAGGCAGACTGGTACAGGTGAGCACAGACGATCCCGTACTTTCCGCCAAAGGCCGCGGCCTTCCCCGCATGAGCGCGGGCGTCACCGAGCGCAGCGCCCACGAGCCCGACCAGGGCGGCCACTTCGGTGTCTACGGCGGCCGGTATGTTCCCGAGGCGCTGATGGCGGTGATCGAGGAGGTCACGGCCGAGTACGACAAGGCCCGCGGAGACGACGCCTTCCTCGCCGAACTCGACCGCCTGCAGCGCGACTACACAGGCCGTCCGTCGCCGGTGTACGAGGCCACCCGGCTGAGTGAGTTCGCCGGCGGCGCGCGACTGCTGCTCAAGCGGGAAGACCTGAACCACACGGGTTCTCACAAGATCAACAACGTTCTCGGTCAGGCGTTGCTCGCCAAGCGGATGGGCAAGACCCGGGTGATCGCGGAGACCGGGGCCGGCCAGCACGGCGTCGCCACCGCCACCGCCTGCGCGCTGCTCGGCCTCGAATGTGTCGTGTACATGGGCGAAGTCGACACCAAGCGGCAGGCGCTCAACGTCGCGCGGATGCGGCTGCTCGGCGCCGAGGTGATCCCCGCGATCACCGGGTCGGCGACCCTCAAGGACGCCATCAACGAGGCGCTGCGCGACTGGGTCACCAACGCGCACAACACCTATTACTGCTTCGGCACGGCGGCCGGCCCGCATCCGTTCCCGGTGATGGTGCGCGACTTCCAGCGCATCATCGGGCTCGAGGCGAGGGCACAGGTGCTCGCGCACACCGGCAGGCTGCCCGACGCGGTCGCGGCCTGCGTCGGTGGCGGCTCCAACGCCATCGGGATCTTCCACGCCTTCATCGACGACCCGTCGGTGCGTCTGGTGGGCCTCGAGGCCGGCGGTGACGGCGTCGAGACCGGTAGGCACGCCGCGACCATCGGGGGCGGCACGCCGGGCGCACTGCACGGCGCCTACTCGTACCTGCTGCAGGACGAGGACGGCCAGACCATCGAGTCCCACTCGATCTCCGCCGGCCTCGACTACCCGGGTGTCGGTCCCGAGCACTCGCACCTCAAGGACATCGGCCGCGCCGAGTACCGGGCAGTGACCGACACCGAGGCGATGGACGCGCTCGCCCTGCTCAGCCGCCGCGAGGGCATCATCCCGGCGATCGAGTCCGCGCACGCGCTCGCCGGCGCGCTGAAGCTCGGCCAGGAGCTCGGTGAGGGCGCGATCGTGCTGGTGAACATCTCCGGTCGCGGTGACAAGGACGTCGACACCGCCGCGAAGTGGTTCGGCCTCTTCCCCGACGACGACACCGATGCCACTGCTACGGAGGTAGCCTCGAAATGAGTGAACAGCAGCAGTCCCGGCTGGGCGACCTCTTCGCGCAGTGCCGGGCGGAGAACCGGGCCGCGCTGGTCGGCTACCTGCCCGCCGGGTACCCCGACCTGCCCCGGTCGATCGAGGCGTTCGAGACGCTGGTCGAGGCCGGGTGCGACCTGATCGAGGTCGGCATCCCGTACAGCGATCCGGTGATGGACGGCCCGACCATCCAGGCCGCCGCCGACGAGGCGCTGACCGCGGGCTTCCGCGTGCGGGACGTGTTCACCGTCGTCGAGGCCATCTCGAAGGCGGGCGGCAAGGCGGTCGTGATGACCTACTGGAACCTCGTCCTCAAGTACGGCATCGACAACTTCGCGCGTGACCTCGCCGCCGCCGGCGGCCTCGGCATCATCACCCCGGACCTGATCCCCGACGAGGCCGCCGAGTGGATCGCCGCGTCCGACAAGCACGGCCTGGACCGGATCTTCCTGGTCGCGCCGTCCTCGACCGCCGAGCGCCTCGCGATGACCGTCGACTCGTGCCGCGGTTTCGTTTACGCGACGTCGACGATGGGCGTCACCGGCGCCCGCGCGGCCGTGTCCAACATGGCGCCGGAACTGGTCGCCCGGGTGCGCACGCACTCCGACATCCCGGTCGGCGTCGGCCTTGGCGTCAAGTCGGGCGCACAGGCCGCCGAGATCGGTGCCTACGCGGACGCCGTCATCGTGGGATCCGCACTGGTCACCGCCGTCGCCGAGGGCCCGGAGGCGTTGCGGGCGATCACCACCGAACTCGCCGCCGGAGTCCGCTCGGCTACCGTGGCGTCGTGACCCCGACTGCCGACATCCTGGCGTACATTCCGAGCCCGCCGCAGGGCGTGTGGAGCATCGGCCCGGTCCCGCTGCGCGCCTACGCCTTCTTCATCATCGTCGGCATCGTCGTGGCCATCGTGTGGGGCGACCGCCGGTGGGTCGCGCGCGGTGGGGAGAAGGGCACGGTCCTCGACGTCGCGATCTGGGCGGTCCCGTTCGGCCTGATCGGCGGCCGGCTCTACCACGTGGCCACCGACTGGACCACCTACTTCGGCGAGGGCGGGCATCCCGCCGACGCGTTGAAGATCTGGCAGGGCGGCCTCGGCATCTGGGGGGCGGTGCTGCTCGGCGGCGTCGGTGCCTGGATCGGCTGCCGCCGGCTCGGGGTGTCGGTGGCGGCCCTCGGCGACGCGATCGCGCCCGCGATCCTGCTGGCCCAGGCGATCGGGCGCATCGGCAACTACTTCAACCAGGAGCTCTACGGCCGCGAGACGACGGTGCCGTGGGGACTCGAGATCTACGAGCGGGTCAACTCCGCGGGCCGCGTCGACATGCTGAACGGCACCTCGACCGGGGTGGTCGAGCGGGTCGTGCACCCGACCTTCCTGTACGAGCTGGTCTGGAACCTGTTGATCGTCGTGCTGCTGGTCTGGGTGGACCGGCGATTCCGGATCGGGCACGGACGCCTGTTCGCGCTGTACGTCGCCGGTTACTGCGTCGGCCGGTTCGTCGTCGAGCTCCTGCGCGACGACCACGCGACGCACATCGCCGGGATCCGGATCAACGTGTTCACCTCGGTGATCGTGTTCGTCTGCGCGGTCGCCTACTTCCTGCTCGCGAAGAAGGGCCGGGAGACGCCCGCCGAACTGCGGATCGGGAAGGCCCGCGAGACGTACCTGGCGGAGCATCCGGCGGACCCGCTGCCCGCCGACGTGGCGGAGCCCGCCGTGGCGACGCCCGACCCGGGGACGCCGAACAAGGGCACCACCGAACAGGGGGACAACACGTGACCGGACCTACCGACGACTGGCAGAAGCGGATCGAGAACGGTCTGCCGTTCGAGCCGACCGCCGACGAGCACGCCACGGGCTCCCCGAACGCCGGGTATCCGCAGGCCTCCGGTCCGGTGTACGGGTCGCCCGGCAGCGGCCCGGTTTATCCACCGCCTCCGTCGGGCGACGCGGCAGCGGGTGCCGGGCAGCCCTACGGCACCCCGCAGTTCCCGCCGCCCCAGCCGTACGGTGCGCAGCCCGGCTACCCGTCGCAGTACCCGCAGCAGTTCGCGGCGACGCCCGGATACGGCTACCCGGGCGCGGACCCGGGCGCACCGTTCGGCCGAGACCCGCTGACGGGCGAGCCGATGTCGGACAAGTCGAAGACGACGGCGGGACTGCTGCAGATGCTGCTGCCGTTGGTCGGCGTCTGCGGCGTGGGTCGTCTCTACACCGGCAGCACCGGCATCGGGCTCGCTCAGCTGCTCGGTTTCTGGTTCGGGCTGTTCGCCACCTTCCTGCTGATCGGATTCGTCATCTTCCCGGTGATCTGGGTGTGGTCATTCGTGGACGGGATCATCATGCTGTCGGGCGGCGTCCGGGACGGTCAGGGCCGCCCGCTCCGGAGCTGATCCGCGGCCGAGTCTCGACCCTATTCTTCGGCGTAACCCCTGCTAGACTGTGCGCACCCGAGTGTGACGCTCGGAAATCCCTTCGGGCAGAGTCGTCCCGGTGCCCCCGAAGTAGCACTTCCGCGGACACCCGGTGAGGCAGTCGGCGGATCTCGTTACCTCGAGGTTCCCGGAACAGTGCCCGAGCGCGCCACACCGGCGGCATTCCGTGCCGACGTGGAGGTGCCCAGGTGCTGTTCTCCCAGTTGCCCGAGCCGCAGGGCCTGTACGACGCCGCGCAGGAGTCCGATTCCTGCGGAGTCGCGATGGTCGCCGACATCCACGGCCGTCGTTCGCACGGCATCGTCGCCGACGGACTGCTCGCCTTGGAGAACCTCGAGCACCGCGGGGCGGCCGGGGCGGAGCCGAACAGTGGCGACGGCGCCGGAATCCTGTTGCAGTTGCCGCTCGACCTGCTCGCCGACGTCGCCGGGTTCGCGCTGCCCGCCCCGACGGCGGAGGGCGCGAACGCCTTCGCCGCGGGCATCTGCTTCCTGCCGCAGGACGAGGCGACCCGGTCGGCCGCGGTGGCCCGCATCCATGCGATCGCCGCCGAGGAGGGACTCGAGGTGCTCGGCTGGCGGGACGTGCCGGTCGATCCCGACGGAGCGGACATCGGGACCGCGGCCCGAGACTGTATGCCGCACATGAGGCAGCTGTTCGTCGCGGCAACGCCGGGGCCCGCCGGGCGGCCCGCCGGACTCGACCTCGACAGGCTCGTCTACGCCCTGCGCAAGCGCGCCGAACAGTCCACCGCCGAGGTGGAGGCGGAGGGCAGCGGGGTGTACTTCCCGTCGCTGTCGAGCCGGACCATCGTCTACAAGGGCATGCTGACCACCACCCAGCTGTCGGCGTTCTTCCCGGACCTGCGAGACGAGCGGTGCGCGAGCGCGATCGCGATCGTGCACAGCCGCTTCTCGACCAACACCTTCCCGTCCTGGCCACTGGCACACCCGTTCCGGTACGTCGCGCACAACGGCGAGATCAACACCGTGCGCGGCAACCGGAACCGGATGCGCGCCCGCGAGGCGATGCTGGCGAGCGACCTCATCCCCGGCGACCTGCGCCGGCTCTACCCGATCTGCACGCCCGAGGCCTCCGACTCCGCGTCCTTCGACGAGGTGCTCGAGCTGCTGCACCTCGGCGGCCGCGGCATCGCCCACGCGGTGATGATGATGGTGCCCGAGGCGTGGGAGAACGACGACGCGATGGCCCCCGAGCGGCGCGCCTTCTACCGCTACCACGCCTCGTTGATGGAGCCGTGGGACGGACCGGCGTGTGTGACGTTCACCGACGGCACCCAGGTGGGTGCGGTGCTCGATCGCAACGGCCTCCGCCCGGGCCGCTGGTGGCAGACCGTCGACGGCCGGGTGATTCTCGCCAGCGAGTCCGGTGTCCTGGACGTGCCGCAGTCGCAGGTGCTCGCGAAGGGCAGGCTCGAGCCGGGCCGGATGTTCCTGGTCGACACCGCGGCGGGGCGGGTGGTGCCCGACGCCGAGGTCAAGATGTCGCTGGCCATCGAGCGGCCCTACGACGAGTGGCTGCACGCGGGCCTGCTCGGGCTCGGGGAACTGTCCCAGCGCGCGCCGGTCGCGCACCCGCACGAGAGCGTGGTGCGCCGCCAGGTCGCGTTCGGCTACACCGAGGAGGATCTGCGGATCCTGCTCGCGCCGATGGCCGCCCGGAGCGGGGAACCGTTGGGCTCCATGGGAACCGACACCCCGGTCGCGGTGCTCTCCCAGCGGTCTCGGCTGCTCTACGACTACTTTGTGGAGCTCTTCGCGCAGGTGACCAACCCGCCGCTCGACGCCATCCGGGAGGAGGTCGTCACCTCGCTCACTCGGGTGATGGGGCCGGAACAGAACCTGCTCGCACCGACCGCCGCCTCGTGCCGGCAGATCGTGTTGCCGTGGCCGGTCCTGGACAACATCGAGCTGAGCAAGATCATCCACATCAACGACGACGGAGACCTGCCGGGCTTCGCGGCGACGGTGTTGCGGGCCCGCTACGACGTCGAGCGCGGCGGCGTGGGCATGGCCGAGGCGATCGAGGACCTGCGCGCCCGCGCCAGCGAGGCGATCGCCGCCGGCAGCCGCATCCTGGTGCTCTCCGACCGGGACTCCGATCACGCGTACGCGCCGATCCCGTCGCTGCTCACGGTCTCGGCGGTGCACCACCACCTGGTGCGCACCAAGGAGCGCACCAAGGTCGCCCTGGTCGTCGAATCGGGTGACGCGCGCGAGGTGCACCACCTCGCCCTGCTGATCGGCTTCGGCGCGGCAGCGGTCAACCCGTACCTGGCGATGGAGTCGATCGAGGACCTGGTCAGCGAGGGGGAGTTGACCGGCGTCGAACCGGCGATCGCGGTCCGCAACTACCTGACCGGCCTCGGCAAGGGCGTACTCAAGGTGATGTCGAAGATGGGCATCTCGACCGTCGGCTCCTACACCGCCGCGCAGGTGTTCGAGGCGATCGGTCTCGACCGGGACCTGGTCCACGAGTACTTCCGCGGGACGGTCAGCAAGCTCGGCGGCGTCGGGCTCGACGTGCTGGCACGGGAGGTGCGGATCCGGCACCGGCTCGCCTACCCCGACAACCCGACCGACCGGGTGCACCGGCGCCTCGACGTGGGCGGCGAGTACCAGTTCCGCCGCGAGGGCGAGTTGCACGTGTTCACCCCGGAGACGGTGTTCCTGCTCCAGCACGCGACCCGCACCGGCAAGCACGAGGTGTTCGCGCGCTACAGCGAGGAGGTGAACCGGCTCGCGGCCGAGGGCGGGGCGCTGCGCGGGCTGTTCCGGTTCCGTGACGGCCTGCGCCCGCCGGTCCCGCTGGACGAGGTGGAGCCGGTCGAGTCCATCGTGACCCGGTTCAACACCGGCGCCATGAGCTACGGGTCCATCTCGGCGGAGGCGCACGAGGCGATGGCGATCGCCATGAACAACCTTGGCGGGCGGTCGAACTCGGGGGAGGGAGGCGAGGATGCCGACCGGCTGTACGACGCGCGCCGGCGGAGCGCGGTCAAGCAGGTGGCCAGCGGTCGCTTCGGCGTCACCAGCGACTACCTGATCAACGCCAGCGACATCCAGATCAAGATGGCGCAGGGCGCCAAGCCGGGGGAGGGCGGCCAGCTGCCCGCGTTCAAGGTCTACCCGTGGGTGGCCAAGACCAGGCACTCCACGCCGGGGGTCGGCCTGATCTCGCCGCCGCCGCACCACGACATCTACTCGATCGAGGACCTCGCCCAGCTGATCCACGACCTGAAGAACGCCAACGAGCAGGCCCGGGTGCACGTCAAACTGGTCAGCTCGGTGGGGGTGGGCACGGTCGCGGCCGGGGTGAGCAAGGCCCACGCCGACGTGGTGCTCATCTCGGGGCACGACGGCGGCACCGGCGCGTCCCCGCTGACGTCGCTCAAGCACGCGGGCGCTCCCTGGGAGATCGGGCTCGCCGACGCCCAGCAGACGTTGGTGCTC
The DNA here is from genome assembly GCF_042754225.1 of Rhodococcus sp. NPDC059234. NCBI lineage: Bacteria > Bacillati > Actinomycetota > Actinomycetes > Mycobacteriales > Nocardiaceae > Rhodococcus > Rhodococcus sp. NPDC059234. The sequence goes on along the minus strand of NZ_JBHZAH010000003.1, from coordinate 43,883 downwards.
AACGGACTCCGCGACCGCATCACCGTGCAGTGCGACGGTGGCATGCGAACCGGACGGGACGTGATGGTCGCGACGCTGCTCGGGGCCGAGGAGTTCGGCTTCTCCACCGCGCCGCTGGTGGTCGCCGGCTGCATCATGATGCGGGTCTGCCACCTCGACACCTGCCCGGTGGGCGTCGCCACCCAGAATCCGGTGCTGCGCAAGCGGTTCACGGGCAAGCCGGAATTCGTGGAGGAGTTCTTCCGTTTCGTCGCCGAGGACGTCCGCGGGTATCTGGCCGAGCTCGGTTTCCGCAGCGTCGACGAGGCGGTCGGGCACGCCGACGCGCTGGAGACGGCGGAGGGCGTGGCGCACTGGAAGGCCCGCGGTCTGGACCTGTCGTCGATCTTCGTGATGCCGACCGACCGCGCCGGCAACCGGCTGTCGCAGCGACGTCGCCGGCGCGACCAGGACCACGGCCTGAGCCTGGCTTTGGACCGCAGCCTGATCCAGCTCGCGGAGGGGGCGCTCGAGGACTCCCACCCGGTGCGCCTGGAGTTGCCCGTACGCAATGTCAACCGCACCGTCGGCACGTTGCTCGGCGCCGAGGTGACCCGCCGCTACGGCGCGGCCGGACTGCCCGACGACACCATCCGGGTCCAGCTGACCGGGTCGGCCGGGCAGTCGCTCGGGGCGTTCCTGCCGCCGGGAATCACGATCGAGATGATCGGTGATGCGAACGACTATGTCGGCAAGGGTCTTTCGGGTGGACGTATCGTCGTCCGACCCGCGTCCGACGCGCTGTTCGAGGCGGAGGAACAGGTGATCGCCGGGAACACCCTCCTCTACGGGGCCACCTCGGGTGAGGTCTTCCTGCGGGGACAGGTCGGGGAGCGTTTCGCGGTTCGCAACTCCGGCGCCGTCGCGGTGGTGGAGGGGGTCGGTGACCACGCGTGCGAGTACATGACCGGTGGTCGCGTCGTGGTGCTCGGACCGATCGGTCGCAACCTGGCGGCGGGCATGTCCGGCGGCATCGCCTACGTGCTCGACCTGGACCCGGCGAACGTGAACACCGCGATGGTGACGCTGCAGCGCCCGGACCCCGACGACCTGGCCTGGTTGCGCGAGGTCGTCACCGCGCACCGGGACCGGACCGGGTCGCCCGTCGCGGCGTCGGTGCTCGCCGACTGGCCGCGGCGCAGTGCGTTGCTGACCAAGGTCATGCCCACCGACTACCAGCGGGTGCTCGACGCGACCCGGATGGCGCGTGCCGAGGGGCGCGACGTCGACGCGGCGATCATGGAGGCGGCACGTGGCTGATCCCCAGGGCTTCTTGAACGTCCGCAAGAAGGAGGCGCCCAAGCGGCCGGTCGCCGAACGGGTGCGCGACTGGCACGAGGTGGCCGCGCCGCAGTCGGCGGCGGAACGGGCCCGCGAGGTCGCCGAGCAGGCGACGCGCTGCATGGACTGCGGAATCCCGTTCTGTCACTCGGGGTCCGCGGGCTGCCCGCTGGGCAATCTGATCCCGGAGTGGAACGACCTGGTCCGGCGGGACCGGTGGACGGCGGCGGGTGACCGTCTGCACGCGACCAACAACTTCCCGGAGTTCACCGGCCGGGTGTGCCCGGCACCGTGTGAGGCGGCGTGCGTGCTCTCGATCGCCGAGAACGACACCGGCGGCGCGGTGACGATCAAGCGGATCGAGCAGGCGATCGCCGATGCGGCCTGGGAGGGCGGCACGGTGTCGGCGCAGCTGGCGACGATCAGCACCGGAAAGTCCGTCGCGGTGGTGGGTTCCGGGCCGGCGGGCCTGGCGGCGGCCCAGCAGTTGACCCGGGCGGGCCACGACGTCACCGTCTTCGAACGTGACGACCGGCTCGGTGGGTTGCTGCGTTACGGCATTCCCGAGTTCAAGCTCGAGAAGGCGGTCGTGGAGCGGCGCCTGGGTCAGATGCGAGCCGAGGGAACGCATTTCGTCACCGACTGCGAGGTCGGCGTCGACGTCACGGTGGAGCAGCTGCGGGCCCAGTTCGACGCCGTGGTGGTCGCGGTGGGGGCACTGCGGGCGCGCGACAACGCGACCGTGCAGGGCCGTGAGCTGGCAGGGATACACCTCGCGATGGAGCATCTCGTGCTCTCCAACAAGGAATGCGAGGGCGACGGCGCCACCACGGTCACGGCGAGGGGCAAGCACGTGGTGATCATCGGCGGCGGTGACACCGGGGCGGACTGCCTCGGCACCGCGCACCGGCAGGGTGCACTGTCGGTGACCCAGCTCGACTACCACCCTGAGCTGCCGACCGCTCGCGACGACGAGCGCTCGCCCTGGCCGTCGTGGCCGATGGTGCTGCGCACTTCGCCGGCACATGCGGAGGGTGGAGTGCGCCGGTACGAGGTTGCGGTACAACGGTTCCTGGGCGACGAGGACGGACACGTCCGCTCGATGGTGCTGGCGGAGGTGACGGTCACTCGCGACGCCGACGGCCGCAGGCACGTGACTCCGGTCGGCGAGGAGGTCGAGTTGCCTTGTGACATGGCACTGTTGGCGATCGGATTCGAGGGAGTCGAGTACAGCAGGCTGCTCGACGATCTCGAGCTCACCCTCACCGGGCGTGGCACGCTCTCCTGCGGTCCCGACTGGCAGACCAGCGCGCCGGGCGTGTTCGTGTGCGGGGATGCGCACCGCGGGGCGTCGCTGGTGGTGTGGGCGATCGCCGAGGGCCGCGCGGCCGCGCACGGTGTCGACGCGTTCCTGACCGGGCACTCGGATCTGCCGTCGCCCGTGCATCCGACGGCGCTTCCGCTCGAGGTTCTCTGACCAGCAGGTGACGCATCAGTTAACGGTTTCCGGTGTTCATTTCGTTCACGGGGTGCGAATAGAACTGAATCGGTTCACCGACTAGGCTTGTCGCGTGACTCGACGGACTAAGATTGTGTGCACCCTGGGACCTGCAACCGCGACCGGGGACCGTATCCGAGAACTCGTCGAAAGCGGCATGGACGTCGCTCGGCTCAACTTCAGCCACGGCGAACACGCCGATCACGAGGAGAACTACCGTCGGGTGCGGGACGCCTCCGACGTGACCGGCAAGGCGGTCGGCATCCTCGCCGACCTGCAGGGCCCGAAGATCCGGCTCGGCCGCTTCGCCCAGGACCGCACCGTGTGGCAGAACGGCGAGCAGGTGCGGATCACGGTCGACGAGTGCGAGGGCACCCACGACCGGGTCTCGACCACCTACAAGGAACTTGCCCGGGACGCCAAGGCTGGCGACCGTCTGCTCGTCGACGACGGCAAGGTCGGTCTCACGGTCGACCACGTCGACGGCAACGACGTGGTCTGCACGGTCACCGAGGGCGGGCCGGTCAGCAACAACAAGGGCGTGTCGCTGCCGGGCATGGACGTCTCGGTGCCCGCGCTGTCCGAGAAGGACATCGAGGACCTCGAGTTCGCGCTGCGACTCGGCGTGGACTTCATCGCCCTCTCGTTCGTCCGCTCGCCCGCCGACGTCGAGCTCGTGCACGCCGTGATGGACCGCATCGGGCGGCGCATCCCGGTGATCGCGAAGCTCGAGAAGCCCGAGGCGATCGAGAACCTCGAGGCGGTCGTGCTCGCGTTCGACGCGGTGATGGTGGCCCGCGGCGACCTCGGCGTCGAGCTGCCGCTCGAGCAGGTGCCGCTCGTGCAGAAGCGTGCCATCCAGATCGCGCGGGAGAACGCGAAGCCGGTCATCGTCGCGACGCAGATGCTCGAGTCGATGATCGAGAACTCGCGGCCGACCCGCGCCGAGGCCTCCGACGTCGCCAACGCCGTCCTCGACGGCGCCGACGCGGTGATGCTCTCCGGTGAGACCTCGGTCGGCAAGTTCCCGATGGAGACCGTGCAGACCATGGCGCGCATCGTCGAGGCGGTGGAGAGCGAGTCCACCCGGGTGCCCCCGCTGACCCACGTGCCGCGTACGAAGCGCGGCGTGATCTCCTACGCCGCCCGCGACATCGGCGAGCGGCTCGACGCCAAGGCGCTCGTCGCGTTCACCCAGTCCGGTGACACGGTCCGGCGACTCGCGAGACTGCACACCCACCTGCCGTTGCTCGCGTTCACTCCGCTGCCGGAGGTGCGCAGCCAGCTGACCCTGACGTGGGGGACGGAGACGTTCCTGGTCTCGCCGGTCTCGACGACCGACCAGATGATCGGTCAGGTGGACACCGCGCTGCTCGGCCTCGGCCGGTACAACAAGGGCGACCAGGTCGTGATCGTCGCGGGCTCCCCGCCCGGCACGGTCGGCTCGACCAACCTCATCCACGTCCACCGCATCGGCGAAGAGGACCACTAGGTGGCGGACGCGGGGGAACTCGAGCGCGCACAGGACCTGGACGTCCTGCTCGATCTGCTGGACCTCGAGCAGATCGACGAGGACGTCTTCGTCGGGCAGCATCCCGCGCAGGCCCAGCTCGGCAGCCGGACGTTCGGCGGTCAGCTGGTGTCGCAGGCGATCGTGGCCGCCGGCCGGACCGTGGACGGCGACCGGCCGGTGCACGCGATCAACGCGCACTTCATCCGGGGCGGCGACGTCAAGGCGCCGATCGAGTACCGGGTGCAGCGGCATCGGGACGGTCGGGCGTTCGCCAACCGGCAGGTCACCGCGTACCAGGACGGCCATGAGCTGATGGTCGTGCTCGCCGCGTTCCAGGACTGGGGCCGCGGGCTCGAGCACGCGGTCGAGGTGCCGGAGGTGCCCTTCCCGGAGTCGTTGCCGCCCTTGGGTGATCACTTCGTCGGGTACGAGGACCGGCTGCAGATGTTCGTCAACGCGCTGAAGCCGATCGACATGCGGTACGCGAACGACCCCACCTGGATCCTCAAGGGCACCGGCGAGAAGCTCAACCACAACCGGGTGTGGATGCGCGCGGACGGGCGACTGCCCGACGACCCGCTGCTCCACGTCGCGACGATGGGCTACGCCTCGGACACCACGGTGCTGGACTCGATCATCACCACCCACGGACTGTCCTGGGGGCTGGACCGGATCGTCGCGGCGACGGTGAACCACTCCATGTGGTTCCACCGGCCGTTCCGCTTCGACGACTGGACGCTGTACGCGACGGAGTCGCCGGTCGCGGCAGGCTCGCGCGGCCTGGCGACCGGGCGGTTCTTCTCCCTCGAGGGCGAACTCCTCGCCACGGTCGTCCAGGAGGGCCTGATCCGGCACTTCCCGAAGCGGGGCTGATTCCGGGACAGGGGGGTGGCAGTGGGCTTTTCGACGCTCGCCTTCATCTCGGTGATCGCCCTGCTCGGGCCCGCCGTGGCCTACCGGCGGCAGTGGCACCTTCCGGTGGTGCTCGGCGAGCTCGTCGCAGGGGTGGTGGTCGGCGCGACCGGCTTCGGGCTGCTCGACGCGAGCGACCCGACACTGATGCTGTTCGCGGACATCGGATTCGCACTCGTCATGTTCGTCGCGGGGACGCACGTGCCGATGCGCGACGCGAGCCTGCGTCCGGCCCTGGCTCGGGGCGCGGCGGCGGCGATCGTGGTGGGGGTGCTCGCCGTGCCCGCGGGCATCGGCATCGCAGCGGTCTTCGGCACCGGACACGCGGCGCTCTACGCCGTGCTGATCGCGTCGTCGTCGGCGGCGCTGGTGCTGCCGATCGTCGACTCGTTGCAGCTGGGTGGGGCATCGGTGCTGCAACTGGTCGCGCAGGTCGCGGTCGCGGACACGGTGTGCATCGTCGCGCTTCCACTGATGATCGATCCGTCGCACGCGCCGCGGGCCGCGCTCGGCGCGCTGGCCGTAGCTGGGGGCGCGGTGCTCGTGTACGGATTCTTCCGCGCGCTCGAGTACCACGACCTGCGCCACCGGATCCACCGCGTGTCCGAGGACCGCAAGTTCGCGATGGAACTGCGGATCAACCTGTGCGTCCTCTTCGGTCTGGCCGCGCTCGCGGTGTGGAGTCACGTCTCGATCATGCTGGCGGGCTTCGCACTCGGGCTCGCGGTCTCGGCGGTGGGGGAGCCGCGCCGGCTCGCCCGCCAGCTGTTCGGTATCACCGAGGGATTCTTCGGTCCCCTGTTCTACGTCTGGCTCGGCGCTTCGCTGAACCTGCGCGAACTGGTAGACCATCCGTCGTACACGGTGCTCGGGCTCGCCCTCGGTCTGGCGGCGGTGGCGGTGCACTGCGCTGCCCGGCTCCTCGGTCAGCCGCTCTCGCTCGGAACGCTGGCCGCCGCACAACTCGGCATTCCGGTCGCGGCCGCGACGATAGGAACCAAGCTGAACCTGCTGAACGAGGGGGAGGCGCCGGCGTTGATTCTCGGTGCCCTGGTCACCATCGGGTTGGCGTCGGTGGCGGGCGGCGTCGCGACGCGACAGGGATTGACGAAGTCGTAGCACGGAGCCCAGCCCGATGCCGGCGTTCGGCGCGGCCGCCGTGGGGTCGTCGAATGGTGCTGTGCGGAGATCGAATCCGTTGACCCGGCAGTGCCGGAGGGCCGGGGTTAGACTGCGCCATCGGTATCGCCCGCAGAGGGGGATGTGAATGTCGGAATCGTCCGGACTCGACTGGAACAACGAGGCACTCCACACAGTGTTCTGGACGCTGAAGGCGTTCGGAATCTCGGCCGTGTGCTTCCTGGTGATCGCGTTCCTGCTGTTCCGGTTCACGCGATGGGGTCGCCAGTTCTGGCGGATCAGCGGTGCCTACTTCCGTGGCAGGGACAGTGTGCGGACGTACGCGCTGCTCGCCGTCGTGCTGCTGATCACGGTCTTCGCGGTCCGGATGACGGTGCTCTTCACGTATCAGGGCAACGAGATGTACACGGCGCTGCAGAAGGCGGCGCAGGGATTTGCGCAGGGAGATACCGGTGCGCTCGAGGCGGCGGAATCGGCGTTCTGGCGGAGCCTGTGGATCTTCGGAATCCTGGCGACGATTCACGTGGCGCGCTCGCTGCTCGACTACTTCGTCGGCCAGGCCTTCGACATCCGCTGGCGGCTGTGGTTGACCGAGCACGTGACGAGCGACTGGCTGCACGGGCGGGCCTATTACCGCGGCCGGTTCGTGGATGCGAGCATCGACAATCCCGACCAGCGTATTCAGGCAGACATCACCGATTTCGTGCAGACCTCCCGCACTCTGTCGATGGGCGCGGTCAGCGCGGTGGTCTCGCTGGTCTCGTTCACCCAGATTCTCTGGGACCTGTCCGGACCGATGACGGTCTTCGGAACCGAGATCCCGCGCGCGATGGTCTTTCTCGTGTTCGCCTACGTCCTGGTGTCGACCGTCATCGCGTTCTGGATCGGGCGCCCGTTGATCAGGCTCAACTTCTGGAACGAACAGCTGACGGCGAACTTCCGTTATGCGCTGGTGCGGGTTCGCGACAGCGCGGAGAACGTCGCCTTCTACCGAGGGGAGGGCGTCGAGCGACACGGGTTGTTGTCTCGCTTCGCCGCGGTGATCGCCAATTACTGGCGCCTGGTGTTCCGGACCTTGAAGTTCAACGGGTGGAACCTCGTCGTCAACCAGATCTCGGTGGTCTTCGCATTCATCATCCAGGCACCGCGGTTCTTCGCGGGCGCCATCACCCTCGGCGACATGACGCAGTCCTCGCAGGCCTTCGGCCAGGTGCACGATTCGCTGTCCTTCTTCCGCGAGTCCTACGACACCTTCGCCGGTTACCGAGCCAGCCTGATCCGACTCAACGGGCTGCTCGCCGCCGACAGCGAGTCGCGGGAGTTGCCCACGATCGACACCGCGGAGCTGGCGAGTGCATTGGAGCTCAGCGGCGTTCATGTCCGCACGCCAGACGGCGGCGCGCTGATCGCCGACCTCGACCTGCGGATGGGCCCGGGCGACACGCTGGTGGTCAAGGGTCGTTCGGGCAGCGGCAAGACCACTCTGCTGCGCAGCCTGGCCGAGATGTGGCCGTACACGGAGGGCGAGATCCGGAGGCCGTCCGGAATCGAGACGCTGTTCCTCTCGCAGATGCCGTACCTGCCGCTCGGGGACCTGCGGGCGGCCGTCGCCTATCCGGGGACGACGGAGCGGCTCACCGACGAGTCGATTCGCGAGGTGTTGAACAAGGTTCAGCTGGGCAACCTGGTCGATCGGCTCGACGAGGAGGCCGACTGGGCGAAGATCCTCTCGCCCGGTGAGCAGCAGCGCATCGCGTTCGCCCGGATCGTCCTGATCCGGCCGACGTTGGCCTTCCTCGACGAGGCGACCTCGGCGGTCGACGAGGGACTCGAGTACTCGCTCTACAGTCTGATCCGGACCGAGGTGCCCGACTGCATGCTTGTCAGCGTCAGTCACCGCAGCACCGTCGACCAGCATCACGCTCGACAGTTGGAGTTGGCCGGAGACGGCCCGTGGGAGCTCTCGCCGGTGCCGGCCTAGCTCACGGCCGCCAGCCGCTGGGCATGTGCTCGTCGGCGAAGGCGAGTTTGATGCGGATCAGCTCGGATCGGTTGGGCCGCCCCGACTTCATCAGCAGCCCCTCGTGTTCGGCCTGCTGGTCGTACTGCTGGATCTGACCCGCGTCCATCTTCACTCCGACGAGGGGGCGAACCGGTCCGGGCCTAGGCATCGCTCGGACCTTCGTGGTGCTCGTGTAGTCGGTTCGTCGTTGCCAGCCGTGCTGTCGCGCTCAAGGTGACCTCCCCGGGATCGTAGACCGCGTTTTCGTGCCGAGATGCAGTGCCTGGTGTCGCGCGTTCGAACCCGCGAACGCGCCGGCAGCCGATCTGTTGGCATGCAATGTAGCGAATGAGGACATACCAATTAGTTGGTTTGGCGTTTATTTCCTGGACGTTTGTCCGAGGAGTCCCGCGGGGTGGGATTGCGGGTGCGTGAATGCGGGACCGGCAGGCAGGCTGGCGGGGTGAACACCGTCGATCCTGTTTCCGAAATCCAGTCCCTGCTGGCGAGATTGGCGCATCTCGCGGACGACGGAACCGTCGAGGAGTACCTCTCGAACTTCACAGAGGACGCGGTGTGGGAGTCCTCGGCCAACCCCGCCACCGGAATGGCAGCCCAGGCCCGCACCGGTGTCGCAGAGATCGAGGCAGGCGTGCGGGACCGCCGTGCGTCGGGAATCCAGGGCCCGGGAACGGCGACGCGGCACGTCCTGACGACCGTGGCCGTGACGGCACCGGAGGGCACGGAGACGACGGCCACCGCGTACTGGACGTTCTTCGTCGAGACGACCACCGCACCGCGGCTGTCCAGCATCGGCCGCTACGACGACGTGCTGCGACTCGACGGCGGGGTCTGGCGGCTGGCCCGCCGCACGGTGACCATCGGCTGAACGAGGGCGCGGATCACGGCCGGACGACCCTCCAGGCCTCGCGACCTCGGCGCATAACGATTCCGCAGGGACTCTGTGCGGGCGGGGCTTCGGGAATACCGTGGAAGTCACAGTGTGACTCATGTTACGGGTGTGACGGAGGTCGATCTGATGCGTGCCGCCTCGTTGTCCGGACCGGGCCGACTGCGGTCGGCGGTACTGCTGCTCGTCGCGGTCGTGGTCGTGCCGATGGGGATCGCGCTCGGCACCGCCGGCACGGCGGCCGCGAACCCGTACGACCGTTTCCACGAGGACTGGGTGCCCGCCCCCGGTGGAGTCGGGCACATCAAGGTCCGCATGTGGCTGGCGAACAACGGCAGCAATCGCGCCGTGTACCTCCTCGACGGCCTCCGGGCGACCGACGACGTCAGCGGCTGGGAGCACGAGACGAACGCCGCGTGGCTGTCCGACCACGGCGTCAACGTCATCGAACCGGTCGGCGGGGAGTCGAGCTTCTACAGCGACTGGTACTTCCCGAACAACTTCACCAATCAGCCCTACACCTACACCTGGGAGTCGTTCCTCACGAACAACCTGCCGGACCACCTCGCGCGGAACTACGGCATCAGCCGGTCGAGCAACGCGGTGGTCGGGCTGTCGATGGGCGGCAACGCGGCGCTGATCCTGGCCGCCCACCACCGCAACCAGTTCACCTTCGCGGGCACCATGTCCGGCTACCTCAATCTCTCGGCGCCGGGCATGCGGGAGGCGATCCGCATCGCGATGCTCGATGCCGGGCTGTACAACTCGGATTGCATGTGGGGCCCGCCGTGGGATCCCGCCTGGCTCGTGCACGACCCCTTCGTCCAGGCGGAGGGTCTGCGCGGGCTGCCGATGTGGGTGTCCGCGGGCAGTGGTCTGCCCGGGCCGCAGACCCGGCCGGTGTACCCGATCGACTACCTCGACACCGCGACCGGGATGGGCCTCGAGGCGCTCTCCCTCGCGCAGACCCGCGCGTTCCAGGTCCGACTGCTCACGATGGGAATCGACACCGCGCACTTCGATTTCCCGCCTGCGGGCATCCACGCCTGGCCGTACTGGCAGGACCAGCTGTGGGCGATGCTCCCGATGATGAAGGGTGCGATCGGGGCCTGACGGAACACGCACGGACGGGGCCGACCGGCTGACCGGAATGCGGCGATTCGGCTCCCCGTCGGGGGCGAATGCTCGTACACTCCAGCCGAATACACCCACACTCGAGCTCGAGGCGGCTGCCGTGAATCGCTCCCGACCGGTCGGGAGGGCCACCGCCGCGTCGGTGCTCGCCGGCCTCGTCCTCTCCGTGTCGCCGGTTGCGGCGCACGCCGATGCCGGCCGGCCGCCGGCCGCCGGATTCGCCGCGACGACGTCGGTCGGACTGCACAACACCTACGAGCGGTCCAAGTACGGCCGGCTCACCGACGCACTCGATGCCGGTTCCTCGCTGATCGAGATCGACGTCTGGACCAACGGTTCGGGTCCGGGGTGGCGGGTGTCGCACAGTAATCCGGTTGGCAGCGACAGCAATTGCTCGAACGGTTCCCTGTCGATGCAGCTGACGGTCAACCCGGATCAGGGGCTCGGTGACTGCCTGTCGGACCTTCGGACGTGGCACGACGCGAACCCCGGCCACCGGCCGATCGTGGTCAAACTCGAGCTCAAGGACGGCTTCTCCGCCGGTTTCGCTCGTGGCCCAGTCGATCTGGACCGCCTCCTCGGAAATCGGCTCGGCGACGCACTGTTCCGTCCGGCGACCCTCGTCGGCGACGGCGGTCGGACCCTCGACGATGCGGTACGCGCCGACGGCTGGCCGAGCCGGGAGGCCATGGCGGGCACCTTCGTGGTCGAGTTGATCCCCGGCACCGTCGAGGAGTCGAACCCGCTCGACGACCTCTGGACCGATCGCGAGTACGCCGTCCACCTGCGTGATCTGGCGGCGGCGGACGAGCTGGGCCGCGCCGCCGCCTTCCCCGCCGTGCACCGGGCGCAGGCCGGCGACCCGCGTGCCCGCTACGAGCAGTCGCTGCGGCCGTGGTTCGTGATCTTCGACGGCGACGCGGCGGCGTACGCGGCCGGCGGCATCGACACCGGGTGGTACCGCGACAACAACTACCTGCTCGTGATGACCGACGCACACAACGTCGCCCCGCCGATCGACTCGGTCGCTCCGACCGAAGCTCAGGCGCGGGCGCGCGTCGCGGAGCTCGCGGCGCGGTCGGCGACCGTCGTCACCTCCGACTGGACGGCGGTGCCCGCCGTGTTGTCGGAGGTGGTGCCGCGGGGCTAGGCCGAGTCTCCCGAGTTCAGCCGTGTCGCCAGGGGCGCCGGTGAGGATTTGGGAGACACGCTCTAGGTCGCGGTCGGCATCACCAGCGTTGTCAGGTCCCCGTCCGTGGCCGAGCGGATGACGACCGGCTGATCGGCATGCGAGAGGTCGAGCATGAGTTCCGGACCGACCGCGCTCAGGAGTGCGGGCCGGAGGGTGACCGGATCGAAGGCGAGTGCGATCTCGGGGCCGGTGACGTTCGCGGGCACCGACTGTCTGTCCTGCTCGTCGGCGCCGGTGATCGCCAGCACGCCTGCGCCGACCGTGCACAGGATCGGCGTCTCGCGGATCGCGTCCAGCGCGTCGAGGAACGCCACACGGGGCACGATCACGCGGGTTCGGGTCGGTGCGAGCGCGGCCAACATGGCCCGGTAGTCCGGATACGAGTCGTCGATCACGCTGCAGTCGAACCGATTCGGGCCCGCTTGCACCGCCAACCCGGCCGCGGTGGGTGTCAATTCGACCTCGCCCTCGCCGCGCAGCGCGGACGCCGCGTTCGCGAGATCGTCGGCCGCGACCACCACGGACCACGATTCGTCCGCCTGCTGCGGGACGACCAGGGTTCGCGTCGACAGCAGGTAGCGGTCGGTGGCGGTCAAGGTCAGCGATCCGCCGGCCGCCTCCACCAGGATGCCTCGCAGTACCGGGATCGCGTGGTCGCGCGAGGCCGCGGGGAGCACCTGGTCGACGGCGTCGGCCAGCAGGGTGCCGGTCAGTTCCGGGCGGCTCGCCGCCACCGCGGCGCCGAGTGCGCGCTTGACCCCGTCCGCGACGGCGGCGGCGTCGCGAGCTCGCCGTTCGAGGCCGAGGACGTGCTCGTCGAGCAGTCGCGCGGCTCGATCCGCGTCACCCTCGAGTACCACCGCGACTGCGTCGATCGGCATGCCGATCTCGCGGAGGCGGCGAATCGTCACCGCCTGCGCTCGTTGCTGTTCGGTGTAGTAGCGGTAGCCGGACGACGCGTCGACCCTGGCGGGTACCAGGAGTCGGCAGTCGTCGTAGAACCGCAGGGCGCTCGGCGTGAGTCCGCTCGCGCGGGCCAGAACGCCGATCGTGATCCATTTGTCCATGTCGTCAGTCACGAGGCCCATCATGGAGCTTCAGGTAACCCGAAGGTCAAGGCGCGCGTCAGCGAAAGAGCCCGGCGACGAACCGGGCCTCGTCCTGTTCGGCGTCGTAGATGGTACGGATGTGATCGCCGGGGTACACCCGGAAGTCCGGGTGTGTTCCGGCCAGCCTCATGTCCGCGATGAGCTTGAGAGTCAGTGGAATCGGCACCACGGCGTCACGCAGACCCTGGGCGATGAAGAGGGGTCGGTCGAAACCGGAGACGGGCACCTGGAGGTAGTCGCGTAGCGCGGCGAGCACGGCGGGGTTGGCGAGCGAACGAGAGAGCATCTGCGCCACGGACACATTGGCACTGAGCTTGCCGAACTGTGCGTACGGCAGATTGGGCGCCGCATCGACGAGGCGGCGCCCGACGGGGGTGAGATAGCTGTCGACGTTCAGCTCGGGGTGGACATCACGCATTCCCGCGAGAACGAAGGTCATGAAATTGGTCAGTCCGGCGAACAGTCCCGAGGGCGGGAACCACGGACCCGCGAGTGGTGTGAGGGTCTCGATGTTCGACGGCACACCGTTGGCGACGGCGCCGCGATAGTCCAGTTCGGGGGCGTAGCGGGTGGCCGCCTGCGCGGTGAACACCGCGGCGTGACCTCCCTCGGAAAGGCCCACCACCGCCCACTTGCGTGACAGGGTGTGATCGAGCGCGCAGGCAGCGCGAACCGAGTCGACCACCGCATGCGCGGCCGCCTGGCCGTCCAGGTACGGCGGCACCCCCGCGGTGCCCAGGCCGACGTAGTCGGTGGCCGTGACCGCGTATCCACGACCGAGCCAATCGTTGACATAGGCCCGGGTGTCGTTGTCGACACCGGTGACCGACGGAGCGTCGAAGTCGGAGTCCCCGATGGTGCCGTGGGCCCAGGCGATCACCGGCCAGCCGCCGGCCGGGGGCCGGCCCGGCGGGACGAAGACCATCCCGGTCGACGGTGTGATGCCGCGCGGCCCGGTGGTGAGGTACGTCAACCGCCACGCGGTGCCTGCGCCCGGTAACGAGAGATTCGCCGGCAACGGCGCCGACTCGAGCACCGCGCCCGGCGCCTGCAGCGTGCTGTCGGCCGGCGCTGCCGCAGCCTGCGTCCACCCGGCGTCGACCAGGGGCACCGACACCACCACCGTCGCAGAGATCGCCGTCGCCACAATCGATTGCAGGTACCCCCGCCGCCTCATTCGCCGAACGTAGCTCAGCCGGGGTCGGGTGCCCGGCGCGTTTGCAGAACCGATGCCAGGTCGATATCTGGCAAGCGCGAGGTTCGGTACCGTGTGGCGCACAACGGTAGTGGTGGGGGACGGGGAGTGGACATGCGGGACGGCCTCGAACTGCGGGTGCTCGGACCGGTTTCCGCCGTCCGGGGAGGGCGGCAGCTCGATCTCGGCGGTGCGCGCCAGCGAGCCCTGTTCGCGGCCCTCGTCCTCGCGTACCCGCAGTCGGTTTCCGCCGAGCGGCTGCTCGGCCAGGTGTGGCACGACCTCGCCGAGCCCAAGCTCAGTTCACTCCACGTCGCGATCTCGAAGCTGCGGGACGCGCTGAGCCCGCAGCGGGCCCGGCGCACCGACGGTGTACTGGTCCGCGAGGGCAATCGCTACGTGCTGGCCGTCGACCGGGAGCGGGTCGACGCGACGAGATTCGAGGACCTGGTCCGCCGCGGGTCCGAGGCCACGGCGGACGACGCTGCCCGCTGCTATCGGGAGGCACTCGCGCTGTGGCGCGGGTCCGCGTACGCCGACATCGCGGGCGCCGAGTTCGCGATGCCGGAAGTCGCGAGGCTCGCCGAGGTGCGGCTGACGGCCCGCAAGTCCCTACTGGCCGTGGAGCTTTCCCGAGGCCGGTTCGCTGAGGTGACCGCCGACGCCGAGGCCGTCGTCGCGGAGCACCCGCTGGACGAACGCGCGTGGGAGCTGCTGGTGCTCTCGCTCTACCGCGGCGGCAGGCAGTCCGACGCGCTGGGCGCGCTGCGCCGGGTACGGGCGATCCTCGACGAGGAACTCGGTATCGACCCGGGCATCGGACTGCGGGAACTGGAGGTCGCGGTTCTGACCCAGGACGACGCGCTGCACCCCGTGCGCGAGGCGCTGCGCCTCGAGGTGCCACGCGCGACGAAATTACCGGTCCCGCGCACCCGATTCGTCGGGCGCGCTGCCGAGGTCGAGGCGGTGACCGCCCTCCTCGACGATCGTCCGCTGGTCACCCTCGTGGGGCCCGGTGGGGTGGGCAAGACGCGGCTGGCGGTCGAGGTGTGCCGCATCCGGGCGGACGCGGACGGTCCGTGGCTGGTGGACCTGGGCGCTCTGACCGACGGCGCGCTGCTCGTGTCCGCCACGGCCGCTGCGCTGGGACTGCCCGGCGTCGGCACGGTCGAGCACCTCGCGGGCGTGCTCTCCTCCCGAGAGATGCTGGTGATCTTCGACAACTGCGAGCACGTCGTCGCCGAGGCGGCCCGGGTGGTGACCGTTCTCCTGGATCGCTGCCCGCGGGTTCGGGTGCTCGCCACCAGCCGCGAGCCGCTCGACGTGGACGGGGAAGTGCTGCAAGAGGTTTCGCCGATGGAGCCCGACGCCGCGGTCGACCTCTTCGCGGTGCGGGCAGCCGGCGTGGTTCCAGGCTGGACGCTCGGCGAGGCGAACGGCGATGCGGTGCGGACGATCTGCGCGGAACTCGACGGGATGCCGCTCGGCATCGAACTCGCGACCGCGCAACTGCGCGTGCTCTCGGAGCGTCAGATCGCGGACGGGCTGGGCGACCGGTTCACGCTGCTGCAGGGTGGGTCACGCAGCGCCCCACCGAGACAGCGCGGCCTGGCCGACACCATCGAATGGAGCTACCGACTTCTCGACGACGAGCAGTCGGAGTTGCTGCGCCGGGTGGCCGTGTTCGCGGAGGGTTTCGACCTCTCGGGCGCCGCCGCGATGAGCGGGGCCGCGACCGCCGTCGCCGTGGTGGCGCCGCTGACCGCACTGGTGCGGCGGTCGCTGCTGGTGGTGTTGCCCGGTACCTCGCCGCGGCGCTATCGAATGCTGCAGACCATCAGGGCATTTGCGCTCGACAAGGCGGCGCCCGCCGAGCGGGCCCGGAGCGAGGCCGCGCACCGGGTGCACGTGCTGGCGCGGGTGAACGCCGCCCACGCGGCGCTGTACGGAACCCACTCCGCGGCGATCATGCGTGAGCTGTCGGACGATCAGGCCGAGCACCGGGCCGCGCTCGTGTCCGCGCTGGCGGTCGGCGACGCGCACTACGCCCTCGAACTCTCGGGCGGGCTGTACTGGTTCTGGTATCGGATGGGCCGCATCGGCGAGGGACTCGGATTCCTCACCGCCGCGCTCGACGCGGTGGCGGCCGGCAGGCGGGCCCCCGAACCCAGGTTCCTCGCCCGCGCGCAGTCGGGGATTGCGTCGCTGACCTATCTCACCGGGGACCGGGCGGGCGCGGCCCGGGCCGCGAGGTCGGCGGCCGACGCCTGGGAAGTGTCGGGCGATGCCGCCGAGGCCGCCCGCCTGACGGCGTGGCTCGGCTACTTCCTGTCGATGGACGGCGCCCACGACGAGGGACTCGACATCGTCCGCCGCAGCGCCGAACGCGCCCGCGACCTGGGCTCGGACTTCGCGGAGGCGGACGCCAGGTTGGTGCTCGGCATGGTGCTGCGAACGAGCGGTCGCCCGGCCGAGGCGCGGGCGGCGCTCGCGACCTCGATCGCGATTGCCGATCGGATCGGCAACCGGTGGGCCGTCGGATCGTCGATCTGGGCGATGATGAAGTCGGCGATGGACGTCGGCGACCTGGAGTCGGCGATGTCCTCGGCGCGCGACATGCAGGCGGTGCTCGAGGTCGACGGCGACGTGACGTCCTGGCTGGTCCTGATCCACACGGCCGCCGCGGTGCTGGCCGGGGCGGGTCGCCCGGTCGAAGCGGCCGTCCTCGCGGGCGCGGTCCACGCGCAGGGGAGCCGGATCGGATTCCTACCCGAGCGGATGGACCCGGTGGACGGGCCGCGGGAGGCGGCCGCGGTGCGGGACGCGCTCACCGTCGAGGACTACCGGCGGCACACCGCGGTCGGGGCGGAACTCGGTCGCGCGCAGATCAACGCGATGCTCTCCGACCTGCTGGAACGGTGGGTGCCACGCGCGCCGTAAGAGAACGGTAAGTGGGTACGGGTCTGCTGCGGTGGACAGTTCCGACAGACGAAGGAATGGCCCATGTCCACCAGCATCGAAGAATCCTCGCCAGTCCTGCCGGCGATCGTCGAACGCCTCGACGCCGCGACGGCCGGGCCGGTCCACGCCCCCGGCGACCCCGGATACGACATGTCCGTCGCGTCGTTCAACTCCGCGACCGTGCACAGGCCCGCCGCCGTGGTGGTCGCGTCCAGCGCCGCAGACGTGGCGACGGCGGTCGGGATCGCAGCCGAAGCGGGGTTGACGGTGGCCGTGCAGGCGACCGGGCACGGCGCTGCCGCCGTAGGCCCGGAGTCGATACTGATCAACACCCGACTCCTCGACTCGGTCGTGGTCGACCCGCAGGCCCGCACCGCAACGGTCGGGGCGGGTGCGCGCTGGCAGCAGGTGCTCGACGCGGCCGCGCCGCACGGGCTCGGCGGGGCCTGCGGGTCTGCGCCGGGAGTCGGGGTGGTCGGGTACACCCTCGGCGGTGGCATCGGCCCGGTGGCGCGGACGCTCGGTTTCGCTGCCGACCATGTCGTCGAGATCGAGGTGGTCACCGCGGACGGTCAGTTGCGCAGGGTCGGTGCGAGCGACGACCCCGATCTGTTCTGGGCTCTGCGGGGAGCCGGTGGTGCGTTCGGCATCGCCACCCAGATCACCTTCCGGCTCTTCGAGATTCAGACCCTGCACGCCGGTGGGATGTTCTTCGACTACCTCGACGCGCCGCGGGTCCTGCACGGCTGGCGTGACTGGGTGCACCAGATGCCGGAGTCGGTGACCTCGTCCGTCGCGGTGGTGAACTTCCCCCCGCTGCCCGCGATTCCGGAGCCGCTGCGCGGCAGAACGGTGCTGCACCTGCGCTTCGCGCACCTGAGCGACACCGAGGACGGAGAGGCGCTGCTCGCACCGATGCGCGGCGTGGCGAGGCCGATCGTCGATACGGTCACCGAGATCATGTACGCCGACCTCGGATCGATCCACGCCGACCCGACGGAGCCGATGCCGGGTGTCGAGCGTGCGATGCTGCTGCGCGAGCTGCCGGTCGAGGCGATCGACGAGTTCCTCGCTACGGTCGGGCCGGAGGCTGGACTGCCGTTGGTGCTCGCGGAGATCCGGGCGATGGGCGGCGCTCTGGGCCGCGACGCCGAGGTGCCGAACGCGGTCGCGGGTCGCGAGGCCGCGTTCAGCCTGTTCACCGTCGGAATGCTGGTCCCGCCGATCGCCGAGGCGGTTCCGGGGGCACTGGAGTCGGTGCTGGCCGCGATGGAGCCGTGGGGGACCGGCGGAGCACTGATGAACTTCGCCGGTGGGGCGACGGGGGAGCCGGCCGGCCGGGTCCGGGCCACCTGGGATCCGGAGGCTCGTCGGCGGCTGGCCGCGATTCGTGATCGCGTCGATCCGAAGGGCGTGTTCGCGGCGGCAGCGCGGTGGTGACGAGGCTGCCGACGCCGAGGTTGCGCGGTGCCCGGCGAGCGGGATTTCGGGGTGCCGTTGATTCAGGTCCGTGCGATAGTGTGACGCGTCAATTCCCCGCAATTACGTAGGAGAACTAATGGGCAGCGTTACTGAGATCTTTGCTTCCATCGGCGACATCCTGGGTGGCCTCGGCCTCGGGTCCAGCGAGGCTGCGCCGAAGTAGTTCGGACGCTTCCGTCCCGACCCCCGCTGCTCCTGGTGAGCGGCGGGGGTCGGTTCGTATGTGGGCAGCTCGCGTCAGTGCGGGAGCCTGGCCTCGAGGGTGCGGGTGAGGATCTCGAGCGCCAGGTTCCAGCCGCGAGCGACGTCCTGGTTGAGCGCGACGCCGTGCATCGACAGCGCGGGCCCGGCAAGGTCGCCGACCTCGTCCGGCCCGACCCGGGTCTGCGCGAGCTCGACGAGGTCGAGAAGGAGCCGGATGCGGTCACCGTCGCTCAGGGGCAGGCACGCGCGATCGGCGAGGTCGGTCATGGATTCAACCGTATCGGGTCGGGACGGCGCGGATTCCCGCGCGGGCATGAGGCAGCATGGCGGCATGACCGTTGATGTGTCCGCGAGGTCCTCGTCCGCTCGTTTCCGTTGGGGCGGGCTCGTGCTCGCGGGGGTGCTCGTGGGGGTGCTCGTGGCGCTGATCGGCCTGGGCCTGCGTGCGGTCGCGGCGGCCGGGAGCGGGTCGTCCGAGCTCGGCGGGGCCGAGTGGGTCGACGACATCGGGCCGGACGACCTGGCCGGCTAGCAGCTCACGGGTACCGGTGCGGCCAGCTCAGTCGTCGCTCGAGACGCAGCGGAACCCGATGTGGCTCATGCCGGTATCGATCATGTGCGGGCGGCGGGCGGCGGGCCGATAGCGTCGGCAGTAGCTGTCTGCGCAGAGGAACGAGCCACCCTTGATGACCTTTCGGGGCGTCCTGAACTGGGGCTGACGCGCGTCGTAGCTCTCCTCGACGGCAGGGCCGCGCGGGTTCCGCGGGGCACAGCACGAGTGCCCGCCGGCGTGACCCTCGGCGTACCAGTCGTCGGTCCATTCCCAGACGTTGCCTGCCATGTCGAACAGCCCGTACGGGTTCGGCGGGTACGACGCGACCGGAGCGGTGGTGCCGTATCCCTGGTCGGCGCGCCAGGGGAAGTCTCCGTGCCAGTAGTTCGCGAGCCGCTTCTCGTCGGATTCGGCGTGATCGCCCCAGGTGAACTCGGTGTGCTCGAGCCCGCCCCGCGCCGCCGCCTCCCACTGCGCTTCGGTGGGCAGCGCGCGCCCCGCCCACCCGGCGTACGCCTGCGCGTCCTCGTGCGCGATGTGGACGACGGGGTGGTCGCGGCGGCCGGCGGTCGAGGAACCCGGACCGTCCGGGTGCTGCCAGGACGCGCCCGGTGTCCATCTCCACCACTGGTTGATGTGCCGCAGGTCGACCGGGCCGGGTGTCGGGACGAACACCATCGAGCCCGGCTGCAGGTTCTCGGCGGGCGCTCCCGGAAACTCCGCGGGGTCGAGTGGGCGTTCCGCGACGGTGCGGTACCCGGTGTCCTCGACGAAGGTCGCGTACTGGGCATTGGTGACCTGGCGGGCCTCGATGGCGAACGCGTCCACCTCCACGCGATGGGCCGGACCCTCCTCCGGATAGTGCCGGTCGGAGCCCATCGTGAAGATCTGGGCCGGGACCTGCCGGAGTTCGGTCACGGTGACGGTTTCCACGAGTGCTGAAACTCCTGCCTGCTCAAGCGGTGTCGGGGGCGAACACCTCGTGCCAGTCATTCTTCATGCTCACCACGGTCCAGTCGCTGCGACGCGCGAGTTCGAGTATGTCCTCCGCGCCGGCGACGTAGTCGAACTCCCGGTCGGCGTCGTCGTGCAGGATCAGCAGGCGCAGCGCGGGTGCGTCGGGCAGGGCGGAGAAGGCGAGCATCGGGAGGTCGCCGTTGGAGTTGCCGACGGACAGGATCGGGCGCCTGCCGATCCGGCTCCAGATCCGCACCGGCTTCTCGGGACCGTCGTCGAAGAAGTCCATCGCCGCCTTGTAGAGCAGGTCGCCCCGGCCTTCCTCCGCCCGGTACGAGAGTCCGAGGGCGCTGCCGATGACCCGTTCGGGCGGCACCCCGTACAGATCGCCGGCGATCGGACGCATGAAGTCCCGATCGCCTCCGGAGGCGATGTAGCTGGTGAAGCCGTGTTCGTCGAGATAGCGCAGTAGTTCGACCATGGGCGCGAAGCCGCACCCGCGGTACGGGCGGCCCAGTGTCGGATGATCGGTTCCGCCGAAGAACGCCGTCACCCGTGCGTCGTAGTCCTCCACGGTGACCTCGCCGAACGCCTGCGTGATGGCACCCATCAGCAGCTTCAAATCGGCGTCGTCACCGTGGTAGTGCTTGACCATCGCCGCACCGAGCCACCCGAGGTCGTTCTCGTACGCTGCCTTCCACGGTTGCCGCGCCTGCAAGTCAGCCTGGTTCCCGGCCATCTCGCCGAGCCTCCGGACGGTGAAATCGAGCTGGATGGGCATCGGTTTCTCGCACCACAGGGTGCCGTCGTTGTCGAACACCGCGATCCGCGCCGCAGGTTCGACGAAGTCGGGCCCGCTCTCGTCCGTGACTCGGGCGACGAATTTCAGTATGGCGGAGCGTGTTCCGCCGTCCGCCCACGACTCCAGCGAGCCCGTCATCGTCGTCAGTCCCGCGCCAGGAAGGCGTGCAGTTTCTTCACCGCGTGGTCGATGGTGAAGGTGGCCGGCTCCTGCCGCGGCGGGAAGTCCTTGAACGTGTCGAGGAAGGCGGTACCGATCGCCGTGCCGTAGAAGACGATGTAGTCGTGGTCGAGGAACCAGTCCCAGTACGTGTTCGACGTCGAATCGGCCCGCTCGAATGGATCGGTGCGCAGGTTGAACAGCTTCGGTACCCGCAGTTCCGTGAACGGCTCCGCCCAGATCCCCAGCGTGCCCGTCGCCCGCTGCTCCATGAAGACGATCTTCCAGTTCTCGAACCGCACACCGAGCACGTCGCAGTCGTCGGAGAAGTACACCATGCCGCGGCGCGGGCTCCTCTCCACCTCACCGGTGAGGTACGGCAGCAGGTTGTAGCCGTCGATGTGGACCTTGAACGTCTTGTCCCCGACGGCATGGCCCTGCTTGAGCTCCTCGACAATGTCCGTGTCGCCGGCCGCCGCGAGGAACGTGGGCAGCCAGTCGTGATGCTGGACGATGTCGTTGGAGACCGCACCCGCGGGGATCCTGCCGGGCCACCTGATCACCTGCGGGACCCGGAAGGCGCCTTCCCAGTTGGTGTCCTTCTCGCTGCGGAAGGGTGTCGTCGCGCCGTCCGGCCACGTGTTGGCGTGCGGCCCGTTGTCGGTGCTGTAGATGACGATCGTGTCCTCGGCCAGACCGAGCTCGTCCAGGACGTCGAGCACCGAACCCACGTTCCCGTCGTGGTCGATCATGGTGTCGTGATACGGCGACTGCCAGATGCCGGACTGCCCCACGCTTTCCGGCTTGGTGTGGGTCCGCAGGTGCATGTGGGTGAAGTTCAGCCACAGGAAGAACGGCGTGTCCGCTTCGTGCTGGCGTCGGATGAAGTCGACAGCGGCGTCGGCGATTTCGTCGTCGATGGTCTCCATCCGCTTCTTCGTCAGCGGCCCGGTGTCCTCGATCTTCTGCTTTCCCACCCGCCCGAACCGCGGGTCCTCGGTGGGATCGTCCTCGTCGGTGGCCCAGCAACGGAGGACGCCCCGCGGCCGTTGCAGGTTGTACAGGCGGGGGTAGAGCTCCGCGTCGGGGTAGTCCGGGAGTTCCGGCTCCTCCTCGGCGTTGAGGTGGTAGAGGTTGCCGAAGAACTCGTCGAAGCCGTGCACGGTCGGCAGGTACTTGTTCAGGTCGCCGAGGTGGTTCTTGCCGAACTGCCCGGTCGCGTACCCGAGTGGCTTGATCAGCTCCGCGATGGTCGGGTCCTCCGCAGACAGGCCGATGTCGGCGCCCGGCATGCCCACCTTGCTCATGCCGGTGCGGTACACGCTCTGGCCGGTGATGAACGAGGCGCGACCCGCGGTGCAGCTCTGCTCACCGTAGGAGTCGGTGAACTTCATGCCCTCGTCGGCGAGGCGGTCGATGTTCGGGGTCCGGTATCCCATCAGCCCGTCGCTGTAGCAACTGAGATTGGTGATCCCGATGTCGTCTCCCCAGATCACCAGGATGTTCGGCTTCGAATCCGGCATGTGCGATCTCCTCGTCGGCGTGCGTGGCTTCGGCGGATGCAGGCAAGTTCGTTCAGGGTCAGGATGCGTGGCGCGGTGCGTTGGACACCTCACCCGGCTGGGGTGAAACCGATGCCGCGGACGACTCACTCGACCACCAGCGGGCAGTCGCGCGCGGTGCTTCCTCACCTGGCATCTGTGCGGTTGACGAGCCGAACGGGCGCGTACTGCTCCTACGGTGGTCCGACGGCACTGTCGAATCCGGTGTTGCTGTGCAGGTTTCAGCACACCGTCATCCACCGCGGCGACCGGCAGGTGTTCATCGGCGAGGACGGGATCCTCTCCCGAGGACTTCGTCCAGGGGGTGCCCCGGGTCCCGGCAAACGTCAACGGGCACATCGCCGCCGACACTCGGGGTCTGCCGCTGAGGACGGTTCGAAAGACGCCTCAGACCAAGCAGATGGGGAAGATGACGTTCGGGCCGATGATCGGCACGATTCCCACCGGAGCGCAGGAGAGGAGTGCGCCGAGTGGGCCGAGCTGGCCGAAGAGCACGACGGGCTGGATCGGGCCGGGCGCCGGTACCACTGCAGTGTCCGCCGCGGCGATGCCGGGCGTGAGGGCGATCATGGGTGCGACAGCGATCGCTGCCAGTGCCATACGAAGCGAGACCTTGTTCATGGCGTTCTCTCAACTACGGGTGAGTGTGCGGCCGAGCCACTCGCTCCGGCCTGCACTGATGCGAGCGTCGGTGAGCGGACGGCCCGTGTCCACTAACCCTGCGCCCTCCGGTCACCGTTGGCAACCAGCGCATTCTGGGGTGGGGAGAGTCGTGCGCCGCGGCGATGCCGCGGCCTGTTGTGGTGCCCTCGGTGAGACTCGAACTCACACTGCACGGGTTTTGAATCCGTTTCCTCTGCCAATTGGGATACGAGGGCTGGTGCGGTTGTCCACTCTAGGAGATCCGTCGCGAGGGTCAAGCACCGGTACCCTCTTAGAGTCCGCGCCACGTGAGTCGAGGTGGCCGGGGGAAAGGGGAAGGCCCACGATGAACGCTCCTGTCGCTGGTAGCGGCCCGGCTGCGCGACGTGTCGTGGTCGCGGAAGACGAGACGCTGATCCGGATGGATCTGGTCGAGATGCTCCGCGAGGAGGGTTACGACGTGGTCGGCGAGGCCGGCGACGGCCAACGCGCCGTCGAACTCGCCGAGGAGTTGCGACCCGACCTCGTGATCATGGACGTGAAGATGCCCCGGCGCGACGGCATCGACGCGGCCTCGGAGATCGCCGCCAAGCGGATCGCCCCCGTGGTCATCCTCACCGCATTCAGTCAGCGCGAACTCGTCGAGCGCGCCCGCGATGCCGGCGCGATGGCGTACCTCGTCAAGCCGTTCTCCAAGTCCGACCTCGTGCCTGCCGTCGAACTGGCCGCGAGCCGGTTCGCCGAGATCGCCGCGCTCGAGTCGGAGGTCGCGACCCTTACCGACCGGATCGAGACCCGCAAGATCATCGAGCGCGCGAAGGGGGTCCTGATGACCTCGCAGTCGCTCACCGAGCCCGAGGCGTTCAAGTGGATTCAGCGCGCCGCGATGGACCGCCGGACCTCCATGAAGGTGGTCGCCGAGGTCGTCATCGAAACGCTCGATCCCAAATAGTTTGAATGACTCAGTAAAATATCGGCAGGGAATTGTTTCGCGGACGTTTCCTGTCGAACCCTAAAATGGACGTCCGTCCAAAATGGCGTCTACCTGCTGAATTGGCGAACTCGGGCGGGCGTGTTCCCGCTGCTCCGAAGGCCTCGCGCGTAACACTCGAAACAAGAATTCGGGCCGTATGTTGTGTTGCCCTGCAAGCCGATTCCGGCGGGGATATGTTCTGTCCGGGCTGACGCGGTCGGCCCCTCCGGCAATGCCGGGGAGCGCAGAATTCGGAGGTGGGACGTGCATCGTCGTACAGCGAGAGGCGCGTTGGTCATTGGTGTCGCGGCGGTCCTGGCGGTCGCGGGCTGCAGCAGCAAATCGACCGACAGTGGATCGTCCGGAAACAGCACGTCCGGTTCCTCTGGGCTGAGCATTCAGCCGACAGTGCTGCTCGACGCCGGCGCCGTCGAGGTGCCCGGCAGCGACGTGACCGACGCCGCGAACCCGGCGGGCAGCGGCAACGCCACCTGTTCGGGTGTCTCGCTGGCCATGGCGGGCGCACTGACCGGTGCGAATTCCGCACTGGGACAGAACATCCTGTACGGCGCCAAGCTCGCCATCGACAAGCACAACAAGGCCAACCCGAACTGCCAGGTCACCGTCAAACAGTTCGACACCGAGGGCGACCCGCAGAAGGCCACCCAGGTCGCGCCCAATATCGTCAGCGACCAGTCCGTCATCGGGCTGCTCGGGCCGGCGTTCTCCGGCGAGACCAAGGCCACCGGGTCGATCTTCAACCAGGCCGGCCTGCCCTTCCTCACCGCCTCGGCCACCAACCCGACTCTCACCGAGAACGGTTGGACCACTTTCTTCCGGGGCCTGGGCAACGACAACAGCCAGGGCACGGTCGTCGCCAAGTACCTCACCGGCAGCCTCGGCGCCAAGAAGGTCTGCGTCGTGCAGGACGACTCCGACTACGGCGTCGGCCTGGCCAAGGTCGTCACCGCCGAACTCGGTGCGGCGGCGGACCCGGCGTGCTCGGCCAGCGTCAAGACCGGCCAGAAGGACTTCGCTGCCACCGTCTCGCAGATCAAGGGCGAATCGCCCGACGCGATCTGGTACTCGGGCTACTACGCCGAGGCCGCGCCGTTCGTGACCCAGTTGCGCGAGGGTGGCGTCACCGCGACCTTCAGTTCGGGCGACGGCACCAACGATCCCGAGTTCGTCAAGCAGGCCGGCCAGGCCGCCAAGGACGCGATCCTGACCTGCCCGTGCATCCCGGCCCCGCCCGCGCTGGCGAAGGAGTACGAGGCACTCAACGGTCAGGCGCCGGGCGTATACTCCGTCGAGGGCTACGACCTGACGACGATCATGCTCGCGGCGATCGACTCGGGGATCAAGGACCGGGCCGGACTGCTCGCCTTCGTCAAGGGCTACGACGGGCAGGGTGTCGGCAAGCGGTACCAGTGGAACGACAAGGGCGAGCTCTCCAACGCGCTCATCCAGATCTACAAGGTCAACTGACCCGAGGCGCCGGCCGGGCGCCCAGCGCACACGCGCACGTGGGCCCCGGCCGGACCGCCCGAGCGGCTGTCGACCACATCCGAAGACACCCGGAGAAAGACTTCGATGATCGCGACCGCACTCGCCGATTCGGCGAACCTGTACGCAGGCAATATCGGCTTCAACATCGACGGACTGACCAAGAGCTTCTGGCAGTTGACCATCGACGGCCTCAGCTACGGCGCCATCTACGCGCTCGTCGCCATCGGTTACACGCTGGTGTACGGCGTGCTCCGGCTGATCAACTTCGCCCACTCCGAGATCTTCATGCTCGGTATGTTCGGCCAGTACGTGGCGCTGGAGTTGATGGGCTTCACCCCGAGCGGCAACGCGTACAACGAGGGCGTGGCCATGACCGTCGTGTTCCTCGGTCTCGCGATGCTGTTCGGCATGGCCGTGTCCGGCACCGCGGCCGTCGGCCTGGAACGGGTGGCATACCGGCCGCTGCGCAAACGCGGCGCCAAACCGTTGGTCTTCCTCATCACCGCGATCGGAATGTCCTTCGTACTGCAGGAATTCGTGCACTACGTGCTGCCGAAGATCTGGCCTGGGCTCGGCGGCCCCAATGCTCAGCAGCCCATCAAGCTCGTCCAGCCGGTGGAGGTGTTCACCATCGGCGGCGCCGCGGTGACCAACGTGACCATCGTGATCATCGTCGCGGCACTGCTGCTGACTCTGCTCACCGACATCGTCATCAACCGCACCAAGTTCGGCCGCGGAATCCGCGCCGTCGCACAGGATCCCGACACCGCGACGCTGATGGGGATCTCACGCGAGCGGGTGATCATGCTGACCTTCCTGCTCGGCGGCATCCTCGCCGGCGCCGCCGCCATGCTCTACACCCTCAAGATCCCGTCCGGCATCATCTTCAACGGCGGATTCATCCTCGGCATCAAGGCGTTCTCGGCGGCGGTGCTCGGCGGCATCGGCAACCTGCGCGGCGCCCTGCTCGGCGGTCTGCTGCTCGGCGTGATGGAGAACTACGGCCAGGTGGTGTTCGGCACCGAATGGCGCGACGTGGTCGCGTTCGTACTGCTGGTGGCGGTGCTGATGTTCCGGCCCACCGGCATTCTCGGTGAGAGCCTCGGGAGGGTGCGGGTATGAGCATCGGCAATTCGACGGCAGCGTCACCGAATTCGAGCGCCCTCCCCGCCGCGCCGCCGCCCGAGCGGCACGGCGTCGGGGACGCGATCCGGGGATGGTGGAACGGACTCGCCCGGCCGATGCAGTGGCTGGTCGGGGTGCCGGTGATCGCGCTGATCGCGATCCTGCCGGTGTGGCGTCCGCCGCTGCTGGACACCCCCGGCACCGACTTCGGCGGGGTCATGGCGCAGTTCGCCATGTACGCGCTGATCGCCATCGGGCTCAACGTGGTGGTCGGTCAGGCGGGCCTGCTCGACCTCGGTTACGTCGGGTTCTATGCCGTCGGCGCCTACACGGTCGCGCTGCTCACCAGCCCGAACAGTCCGTGGAACAAGCTGAGCGCCACCGGGTTCTTCTCCACCGACTGGGCCTGGCTCTCGTGTCTGCCCCTCGCCGTGGCGATCACCGCGTTCACCGGGCTGATACTCGGCACCCCGACGCTGCGCCTGCGGGGGGACTACCTGGCCATCGTGACCCTCGGCTTCGGTGAGATCGTCCGGCTGCTCGCGGACAACCTCACCGACGTCACCAACGGCGGCCAGGGGCTGTCCCAGATCGCGTACCCGCGCCTGGGCGTCTCCGAGGACAAGCCGTACGGGGTGTTCTCGGCGGGCAACACCGGCGGCAACGTCAACTCCGGCGTCTGGTGGTACTGGGTCGGCATGGCGATGGTGATCGTCGTGCTGCTGATCGTCGGGAATCTCGAACGCAGTCGGGTCGGACGGGCGTGGGTGGCGATCCGCGAGGACGAGGACGCCGCCGAGATCATGGGCGTGCCCACCTTCAAGTTCAAGCTGTGGGCCTTCACGATCGGCGCCTCGATCGGCGGACTCTCCGGCGCCCTCTACGCGGGCCAGGTCCAGTTCATCAATCCGACCGGGTTCAACGTCATCAACTCGATGCTGTTCCTCTGTGCGGTGGTGATCGGCGGCCAGGGCAACAAGCTCGGCGTGATCGTCGGCGCGTTCATCATCGTGTACCTGCCGAACCGGGCGATGTCGATCCAGGTCGGCGGGCAGTCGTTGGGCGACTACAAGTACCTCTTCTTCGGGCTCGCCCTGGTGGTGTTGATGATCTTCCGGCCGCAGGGCCTGTTCCCGGCACGGCAGAAGCTGCTCGCCTACGGCCGGCAGGTGTACCAGGCGGTTCGGCGGCCGGCGCCGTCCGCGGAACCGGTCGGCGCGACGACGGGGGAGACGCGATGACGGCGGGTCCGGGACCGGGCGATGCCCTGTTCGACAACGAGGACATGGCCGAGCCCGCGACCGAGACGGAGGCGCCCAGCGCCGGCATCGTCGACGTCGCGGCCGTCGACCCGGCGCTCGGTGATCCGGAGGCGGTCGCTGAAGCCGTTGCGCCGCAACGCGAGATCGCCACCGTCGAGGGGCAGGTGCTGCTGCGCACGGACGGGCTCAGCGTCCGGTTCGGCGGCCTCGTCGCGCTCGACGACGTGACCTTCGAGATCAGGCGCGGCGAGATCCTCGGGCTGATCGGACCGAACGGTGCCGGCAAGACGACCTGCTTCAACGCGATCACCGGCGTCTACAAGCCGTCCGCCGGCACCGTCACGTTCGACGGCAAGCCGCTGGAGAAGACGAAACGGAACGAGATCACCCGCCTCGGCATTGCCCGCACCTTCCAGAACATCCGGCTGTTCGGGGAGATGACGGCGCTGGAGAACGTCGTGGTCGGCACCGACGCCCGGCACCGGACCTCGGTACCCGGCGCCATCTTCCGTACCGCGCGGCACCGGCGCGAGGAGCGTGACGCCGTCGAGCGCGGCCTGGCGTTGCTCGAGTTCGTCGGCATCGCGCCGCGGGCGGTGGAGAAGGCGAAGAACCTCTCCTACGGCGACCAGCGACGGCTCGAGATCGCCCGTGCGCTCGCCACCGAGCCGAAGCTGCTGTGCCTCGACGAGCCGGCCGCCGGGTTCAACCCGAGCGAGAAGTCCGCGCTGATGGACCTGATCCGCAAGATCCGCGACGACGGGTTCACCGTGCTGCTCATCGAGCACGACATGCGTCTGGTGATGGGCGTGACCGACCGGATCGTGGTGCTCGAGTTCGGCCGCAAGATCGCCGACGACCTGCCCGCCGCGATCCGGCAGAATCCCGCCGTGATCGCCGCCTACCTGGGGGTGCCCGACGATGCCGCTTCTTGATCCGC
This sequence comes from Rhodococcus sp. NPDC059234, assembly GCF_042754225.1. Taxonomy (NCBI): domain Bacteria; kingdom Bacillati; phylum Actinomycetota; class Actinomycetes; order Mycobacteriales; family Nocardiaceae; genus Rhodococcus; species Rhodococcus sp. NPDC059234. Next base: position 14,827 of record NZ_JBHZAH010000003.1, on the reverse strand, counting down.
CCGCCGTCGACCGGCAGACCACGCCGGCACCGTCGCCCCTGCTCGAGGTGACCGACATGGTCGTCGGCTACGGCCGCATCCGAGCGCTGCACGGGATCTCGCTGCGCGTCGACCGCGGCGAACTGGTCACGCTGCTCGGCGCGAACGGTGCGGGCAAGTCCACCACCATGCGCGCCCTGTCCGGGCTGTTGCCGCTGACCGCAGGCCGGATCGTCTTCGACGGTCGCGACATCACCCGGATGAAGGCGCACGAACGGGTCAAACTGGGTGTGGTGCAGGCGCCGGAGGGTCGCGGTGTGTTCCCCGGCATGACCGTGCAGGAGAACCTCGACATGGGCTGCTACGCCCGCAAGTTCGAGAACAAGCAGGCCTACACCCAGCGCCTCGACTGGGTCTTCGAACTGTTCCCTCGGCTCGGCGAGCGGCGCACCCAGGTCGGCGGCACCATGTCCGGCGGCGAGCAGCAGATGCTGGCCATCGGGCGCGCCTTGATGGCCCGGCCGAGACTGCTGTTGCTCGACGAACCGTCGATGGGGTTGGCGCCCATGGTGATCCAGCAGATCTTCCGGATCATCTCGGAGATCAACACGCAGGGCACCACCATCCTGCTCGTCGAGCAGAACGCCCAGCAGGCGCTCACCCGCACCGATCGCGCCTACATCCTCGAGACCGGCGAGGTGACCAAGACGGGGACCGGGGCGGCGCTACTCGCGGATCCGGCGGTCAAGCACGCGTACCTGGGCGTGGGGTAGTGCGGGCGGTGCGCGCGGCAGGGTTCCCCGCCGCCGGAGTTCCGCAGTGTCGGTGCCGCTCCCTAGACTCTGTCCGGTGAGCCCAGCAACCGATCAGAGCCCCGCCGCCCGAGCCGATGCCGCCACCGCGAGCGAGAGGCCCACACTGCTGCTGCTCGACGGGCACTCGCTGGCCTATCGCGCTTTCTTCGCGTTGCCCGCGGAGAACTTCAAGACGCACAGCGGCCAGACCACGAACGCGGTGTACGGGTTCACCTCGATGCTGATCAACCTGCTGCGCGACGAGCAGCCCACGCACGTCGCGGCGGCGTTCGACGTCTCCCGGCAGACCTTCCGCGCGGAGGCGTTTCCGGAGTACAAGGCGAACCGCGCGAAGACCCCCGACGAGTTCAAGGGGCAGGTCGAGATCACCAAGGAGGTGCTCGGCGCGATGGGCATCCCGGTGATGGCCGAGGCCGGGTTCGAGGCCGACGACATCATCGCCACCCTCACCACCCAGGCCGGGGAACTCGGCTACCGCGTCCTGGTGTGCACCGGCGACCGTGACTCGTTGCAGCTGGTCACCCCCGACGTGACCGTGCTGTACCCGAAGAAGGGCGTGTCCGACCTGACCCGGTTCACCCCGGCGGCGGTGGAGGAGAAGTACGGCCTCACCCCGCGCCAGTACCCGGACTACGCGGCGCTGCGCGGCGACCCGAGCGACAACCTGCCGGGCATCCCCGGGGTGGGTGAGAAGACCGCCGCCAAGTGGATCCGCGAATACGGCTCGCTCAACGATCTCGTGGACCACGTCGACGAGGTCCGCGGCAAGGTCGGCGACTCGCTACGCGCGAACCTCTCGTCGGTCGTACTCAACCGGCAGCTCACCGAGATGGTCCGCGACGTGCCGCTCCCGTACACCCCCGACCAGTTGGCGCTCGCGCCGTGGGACCGGGACAAGATCCACGCCCTCTTCGACGACCTCGAGTTCCGCGTCCTGCGGGACCGGCTCTTCGACACGCTGTCCTCGGTCGAACCCGAGGCCGAGGAGGGCTTCGAGGTGCGCGGCGGGATGCTCGAGCCGGGCTCCGTCGCGTCCTGGCTCGCCGAACACGGACGCGACGGCCGGCGCAGCGGACTGTCGGTGGTCGGCGCGGGCACCCCGTACGGCGGGGACGCCACCGCGATCGCGATCGCCGCGGCCGACGGCGAGGGCGGCTACGTCGTCGTGTCCGCCGTGACACCGGAGGACGAGAAGGCCCTCGGCGAGTGGCTCGCCGACGCGGACGCGCCGAAGGCGTTGCACGAGGCGAAGGCCGCGGTGCACGCCCTGCGCGGGCGCGGTTGGACCCTCGGCGGGCTGACCAGCGACACCGCGCTGGCGGCCTACCTGGTGCGGCCCGGTCAGCGCAGCTTCAACCTCGACGACCTCTCGCTGCGCTACCTCAAGCGGGAGCTGCGGGTCGAGGACTCCGGCGAGGCGCAGCTCTCGCTGCTCGACGAGGAGGACCAGGCCGACGCGGCCGCCGCCGAGGGAGAGATCCTCCGCGCCCGCGCCGTGCTCGACCTCGCCGAGGCGCTGGACACCGAACTCGCGGCCATCGAGTCGCGGCGGTTGCTCACCGAGATGGAGCTGCCGCTGCTCGCGGTCCTCGCCGACGTGGAGGCCACCGGCATCGCCGTGGACACCGCGCATCTGCACGACCTGCAGTCGCGGTTCGCCGCGCAGATCGGCGAGGCGGCCGACGCGGCCTACGAGGTGATCGGCAAGCAGATCAATCTCGGTTCGCCCAAGCAGCTGCAGGTGGTGCTCTTCGATGACCTGGGCATGCCGAAGACGAAGAAGACCAAGACCGGCTACACCACGGACGCGGCCGCGCTCGAATCGCTGTTCGAGAAGACGGAGCACCCGTTCCTCGAGCACCTGCTCGCGCACCGCGACGCCACCCGCCTCAAGGTGACGGTGGACGGCCTGCTCAAGGCGGTGGCCGAGGACGGCCGGATCCACACCACCTTCAACCAGACGGTGGCGGCCACGGGCCGGCTGTCCTCGACCGAGCCGAACCTGCAGAACATCCCGGTGCGCACCGACGCGGGGCGGGAGATCCGCGACGGCTTCGTCGTCGGCGACGGCTACGACGTCCTGATGACCGCCGACTACAGTCAGATCGAGATGCGCATCATGGCGCACCTGTCCCGGGACGAGGGCCTGATCGAGGCGTTCAACACCGGCGAGGACCTGCACAGCTTCGTCGGTTCGCGCGCGTTCGGGGTCCCCATCGAGGAGGTCACACCGGAACTCCGGCGCCGGGTCAAGGCGATGTCGTACGGCCTGGCCTACGGGCTCAGCGCGTTCGGGCTGGCCGCCCAGCTGAAGATCTCCACCGAGGAAGCGAAGTCGCAGATGGACGCGTACTTCGCGCGGTTCGGCGGGGTCCGCGACTACCTGCGCGAGGTGGTCGAGCAGGCCCGCAAGGACGGGTACACCTCGACGCTGTTCGGTCGGCGCCGCTACCTGCCGGACCTCAACAGCGACAACCGCCAGCGTCGCGAGGTGGCCGAGCGGGCCGCGCTGAACGCGCCCATCCAGGGCACTGCCGCGGACATCATCAAGGTCGCGATGATCGACGTGCAGGACGCGCTGGCCGCGTCCGGACTGCGCTCGCGGATGCTGCTGCAGGTGCACGACGAACTGGTGCTCGAGGTGGTCGACGAGGAACGCGAGGCGGTCGAGGCCCTGGTCCGGGAGAAGATGGCCGGTGCGATCGAACTGTCGGTGCCGTTGGATGTGTCGGTGGGCACCGGACGAAGCTGGGACAGTGCGGCTCACTGACGGTCCGCGCGCCGAGCGCGGCATGTGTGACAGAGGAGCGGTTACCGAGTGAAGGCATGTGAGGCATGAGCGTTCTGGTGTGTTTCCACGCGCATCCCGACGACGAGGTGTTCATCACCGGAGGGGTGATGCGGCAGGCGTCGGATGCCGGCCACCGCGTCGTCGTGGTGACGGCGACAGACGGTGCGCTCGGTGAGGTCCCGGCGGGACTACTCGCCCCGGGTGAGTCGCTGGCCCAGCGACGGCGACGCGAACTCGAGGAGTCGACGAGTGCGCTCGGAGCGCACCGGGTGGTGATGCTGCACTACCCGGATTCGGGGATGGCCGGCACGCCGGACAACGAGAACCCCGACGCGTTCTGCAACGTGGACGTGGACCTGGCCGCAAAGCGGCTCGCGGAGATCCTCGCCGAGGAGTCGGCGGACGTGGTGACCATCTACGACTCGAACGGTGGCTACGGGCATCCGGACCACGTCCAGGTGCATCGGGTCGGCGTCCGGGCCGCCGAGCTCGCCGGAGTGCCGCACGTGTACGAGGCCGCGATCAACCGTGACCACATGAAGCGACTGTTGGCGGCGAACCCGGCGTGGACCGACGATGCGCAGCCGCCGGACGTCGAGACCCTCGGGCTGCCCGAGTCGGAGATCACCACGGCGGTGGACGTCAGCGCCCAGATCGCGGCCAAGCGCGCGGCGATGCGCGCGCACGCCACGCAGGTCGGCGACTTCGGACCCTTCCTCGAGATGCCCGAGGAGCAGCTTTCGGCCGCGTTCGGACTCGAGTGGTTCCGGCGGCGCGGCGCGGCCCCCGATTCGCTGGAGACCGCGCTGCCGCTCTAGGCGTCGAGCGGCGGGGCGTCAGCCCTGCTGCTGCGCCGCGACCTGCTCGCGGACCTTGTCCATGTCCAGGGCCTTGACCTGGGTGACGAGATCCTCGAGCGCGGCCGGCGGGAGGGCGCCGGCCTGCGAGAACACCAGGATGCCCTCGCGGAACGCCATGATGGTCGGGATGGAGCGGATGTTCGCGGCGGCCGCGAGACCCTGCTCCGCCTCGGTGTCGACCTTGGCGTGCACCACGTCGGTGTGCTGCTCGGACGACGCCTCGAAGGTGGGGGCGAAGGCGCGGCAGGGTCCGCACCACGACGCCCAGAAGTCGACGAGCACCACGTCGTTGCCGCCGACGATGTCGTCGAAGTTCTGCTGGGTCAGGGTCTGGGTAGCCATGCGAATCCTCTCGTTGGGCCTGATGCTGCGATTCAACAGCGCGACCACGGGAAATCTTCCCCTACGCGATTCGCCACTCCCGCTTGGCGTCGCCGTCCCAGCGTCGGATCCCGTCCGCGACGCCGGACCGGTGAGCCGGCGTCAGGGCGTTGACCGCCGGTCCGACCTCGTCGGGGAACACCCGCCGGGCCAGGGTGACGTGCGGTGTCCAGTCGCCGGGATGGATGTGCGCGGGAATGCCGGGACTGGTGTGCAGCAGGCGAAAGACGGTCCGCTGCAACGCGAGCAGCCCGGAGGTGGGAATCACCAGGTACGCCAGTGTCTTCCGGTGCCCACCGAAGATCACCAGCCCGCCCAGTGACACGTGCAGTTTCGGGGCCAGCAATTCCTGCTGAAGCAGCAGTTCGGTTTCCGGCTCGATGTGCTGTGCCACCGCCAGCGTGATGTGCGGCCGGTTCGACGACTTGCGCACGATGTCCTGGCTAGGCAGCTTGGCGTCGGACAGTCGTCGCCACTCCCGGCGCACCGCAGCGTCGAGATCGGAGTCGAGCAGCAGTTCCACGGACTGCACCATCTGAGCAATGATGGTCGGGTGAACCAGCCTCGCGCAACAACACCCGAGTCGACCCGGTTGGGCCTGCTGGTCGGCGACGGGATCGGCCACGAAATCGTGCCCGCCACGCAGCGGGTCGTCGACACCGCGATGTCGGCGGTCGGCGCGCCGCCGATCGAGTGGGTCGAACTCCCCGTCGGGCTGGAGGCGATCGCCGCGCACGGCTCCCCGATCCCGGAGCAGACTCTGGAGGCGCTCGGTGACCTCGACGCATGGGTCCTCGGACCCCACGACAGTGCCGCCTACCCGCAGGCGTTCCGCGGACAGTTGACGCCGGGCGGGACGATTCGCAAACGGTTCGACCTGTTCGCGAACATCCGGCCGGCCCGCGCGTTCGCCGGGGTGCGATCCACCGTGCCGGCGATGGATCTGGTGATCGTGCGGGAGAACACCGAGGGTTTCTACGCGGATCGCAACATGCACACGGGCAGTGGCGAATTCATGCCTACGCCGGACGTCGCGCTGGCGGTCGCAGTGTTCACCCGGCAGGCCTGTGAACGCATCGCGCACACCGCCTTCGAGTTGGCGTCGCGGCGTCGGCGCCGAGTGACCGTGGTGCACAAGGCGAACGTGCTGGCGCTGACCACCGGACTATTCCGCGACGTGTGCCTCGAGGTCGGCGAGCAGTACCCCGGGGTGGAGGTGCGCACCGAGCACGTCGACGCGATGGCCGCGCACCTGGTCCGGCGCGGTGCCGAGTTCGACGTGGTCGTGACGGAGAACATGTTCGGCGACATCCTCTCCGACCTGGCGGGCGAGCTGTCCGGCTCTCTCGGCATCGCCCCGTCGATCAACGCCTCGCAGACCCAGGCGATGGCCCAGGCCTCGCACGGCGCCGCGCCGGACATCGCGGGACGTAACCGAGCGAACCCGACCGCGCTGATGCTCTCGGCCGCGATGCTGCTCGACTGGCTGTCCGGGAAGCGCGAATCGGATGTGCTCGCGCGGGCCGCCGAGCGAATCCGCGGCGCGATCGTGCACACACTCGCGGCCGGTGTCGCGACTGCGGATCTCGGCGGCCTCGCGTCCACCGCGGAGTTCACCGAGACGGTCGATGCTCGCATTCTGAGGTGGTAACGCCTCCTCACCTTGGGATCGCACGGTCGAGCGGTGAATCTGCGATTCGGACCTGAGCCAGTAAAGTTCTGCTGGTGACATCACCAGGAGAGCGCCGGATCGGTTCCGGGAAACCGGTGCGTCGGTCGTCGCGGCGCGGGGTCCGGCTTGCCGCAGCCTTGCTGCTCTCGGTGGTCCTGGCCGGGTGCGTCCACAACAGCGAGGGCCTGGTGCCGCCAGCGACCGTGCACGTGGACCGGGTCGACGAGATCGCCGCGCAGGTACCGCAGGCCACGGCGGCGAGTGGGCGGTTGAAGATCGGGGTGAACGTCCCGTACGCGCCCAACGAGTTCAAGGACGAGAACGGCGACATCGTCGGCTTCGACGTCGACCTGGTGAATGCCGTCGCCTCGGTACTGGGGTTGCGAGCCGAGTTCAACCAGGCCGACTTCGACAAGATCATCCCCGCGGTCCAGGCCGGCACCTACGACATGGGGATGTCGTCGTTCACGGACACCGTGGAACGGCAGAAGTCCGTGGACTTCGTCGACTACTACACCGCGGGCATCCAGTGGGCGCAGCGAACCGGCGAGGCGATCGATCCGAACGACGCGTGCGGGCTGCGCGTCGGTGTGCAGACGACCACCACCGAGGACATCGACGAGGTACCCGCGAAGAGCGACGCCTGCGTCGCGGCCGGGAAGGAACCGATCGCGAAGATCAAGTACGACAGCCAGGACGACGTGTCGAACGCGCTGATCCTCGGCCGGGTCGACGCGATGTCCGCGGACTCCCCGGTGACCGCCTACGCGATCAAACGCAGCAACGGCCGGCTCGAGAATGCCGGTCCGCAGTTCGACTCGGCGCCCTACGGTTGGCCGGTGAAGAAGGGGTCGCCGCTGGCGCCGGTGCTGCAACAGGCGCTGCAGCACTTGATCGACACCGGCGCCTACCAGAAGATCGCCGACAACTGGGGTGTCGGCGCGGGCACCATCGCGACTTCACAGATCAATGGCGCCACCGGGTAGAGAGGCACAGATGATGTCGGAGAACGCTGCGAGCGCGCCGGGCGCCGATACCGGCGAACCGGAGCCGATACGCGCGGTGCCGCTGCGACGGCCGGGACGGTGGATCGCCGCCGTCGTGGTCCTGGTGCTGGTGGCGCTGTTCGTCTACGGCGCGGCCACCAACGAGGCATTCGCCTGGGACGTGTACGGCCAGTACCTGTTCGACGCCCGCATCACCGAGGGTGCCTGGAAGACAATCCAGCTCACGGTTCTGGCGATGCTGCTCGCGGTCGTGCTCGGGGTGGTGCTGGCGGTCATGCGGCTGTCGCCGAATCCGGTGCTGCGCACTGCCGCCTGGGTGTACCTGTGGATCTTCCGGGGCACCCCGGTGTACGTGCAGTTGGTGTTCTGGGGTCTGTTCCCGTCGATCTACAAGTCGGTCGACCTGGGCATTCCGTTCGGGCCGCAGTTCGCCCATTTCGACCTGAAGGACCTGCAGGCGGCGTTCCTGTTCGCCGTGATCGGACTGGGCCTCAACGAGGCCGCGTACATGGCCGAGATCGTGCGCGCCGGAGTCGGTTCGGTCAGCGAGGGGCAGACCGAGGCGTCGACCGCGCTCGGCATGACCTGGTCGCAGACGATGCGGCGCACCGTGCTGCCGCAGGCGATGCGGGTGATCATCCCGCCCACCGGCAACGAGCTGATCAGCATGCTCAAGACCACCTCGCTGGTTGCCGCGGTGCCGTACACCGGCGAACTGTACGGCCGGGCCCGGGACATCTCCGGCGCGAACTTCGAGCCCATCCCGCTGCTGCTCGTGGCGGCGACCTGGTACCTGGCGATCACGAGCGTGCTCATGGTCGGGCAGTTCTATCTCGAACGGCACTACTCGAAGGGCCTGTCCCGGGTGCTCACCCCGCGGCAACTGCAGGCGCTCGCCGACGCCCAGCGCAAACCGGTGCCGCCTGCGGCTGCGCCCGATGCAGGAGGATCGCTGTGACGACGACACCGATGGTGAAGGCCGACCAGGTGTGCAAGAGCTTCGGGGCACTCGAGGTGCTGCGCGGGGTCACCCTCGAGATCGACCGCGGACAGGTGCTGTGCCTGGTCGGTCCGTCCGGATCGGGCAAGTCGACGTTCCTGCGTTGCATCAACCACCTCGAGGAGGTCAGCGCGGGCCGGCTGTACGTGGACGGGGAACTGGTCGGGTACGCCGAACGCGGGGGCAAGCTGTACGAGCTGCATCCGCGGGCCGCGGCGCGGCAACGCCGCGACATCGGCATGGTGTTCCAGCACTTCAATCTGTTCCCGCACCGCACCGCGCTGGAGAACGTCATCGAGGCGCCCACCCAGGTGAAGAAGGTGCGCAAGAAGGACGCGATGACCCGCGCCCGTGACCTGCTCGACCAGGTCGGGCTCAGCGACAAGGCCGACGCCTACCCGGCCCAGCTGTCCGGTGGTCAGCAGCAGCGGGTGGCGATCGCCCGGGCGCTGGCGATGGACCCGAAGCTGATGCTCTTCGACGAACCGACCTCGGCGCTCGATCCCGAACTGGTGGGGGAGGTGCTCGGGGTGATGAAGACCCTCGCCAAGGAGGGCATGACCATGGTCGTGGTCACCCACGAGATGGGCTTCGCCCGCGAGGTCGCGGACCAGTTGGTGTTCATGGACGGCGGCGTGGTCGTCGAGTCCGGTGAGCCGCGGGAGATGCTGGCGAATCCGACCCACGATCGGACCAAGGCCTTCCTGTCCAAGCTCCTCTGACTCGCACCCCGCCCCGCCCCGCCCCCACTCAGATCGAGTGAACGGAAGCGTTCACTCGATCTGATCGAACGAACGTACCGTTCACTCGATCAGGACTGCTATCGTAGTGATATCACTTCGATAGCAAAGGTGGGGCAGGGTAGATGGAGCGTCGGGCGTTTCGGCTCAACGGATTCATGGTGTTGCTGGGCCTGGTGGTGCTGGCGGTGATCGCGGCGGGCGTCGCCGCCACCGGCGACGCCGGCATCGGCGGCGCGGTCGTGATCGCGGTCGTGATCGTCCTGATCGCAACCGGCTTCACGGTGATCAACCCGAACGAGGCGAAGGTCGTGCAGTTCTTCGGCCGCTACGTCGGTTCGGTCGACGACGCCGGCTTCCAGTGGGTGATCCCGCTGACCACGAAGCGTCGAGTCACCCTGCGGGTGCGCAACTTCGAGACCGCCAAGCTGAAGGTGAACGACGCGGCGGGCAATCCGGTCGAGATCGCCGCCGTGGTCGTCTACAAGGTCGTCGACAGCGGCAAGGCCACCTTCGCCGTCGACGACTACGAGGAGTACGTCGCCATCCAGTCCGAGGCGGCGGTGCGTCACCTCGCGACCACGCACCCCTACGACTCGCATCAGGCCGACGTCACCAGCCTGCGGGACGGTGCGGAGGTCGCGGCCGAGCTCACCGCGGAGTTGCGCGAGCGCACCGACCTGGCGGGCGTCGAGGTGATCGAGGCCCGGATCACGCACCTGGCCTACGCGCCGGAGATCGCCCAGGCGATGCTGGTGCGCCAGCAGGCCGCACAGGTGGTCGCGGCCCGGACCATGATCGTCGAGGGTGCGGTCGGCATGGTCGGGCTCGCGCTGGATCGGCTGGGGGAGCAGGGCGTCGTCGAACTCGACGAGGAGCGCAAGGCCAACATGGTGTCCAACCTGCTGGTCGTGCTCTGCGGAGACAAGGCGACGCAGCCGATCGTCAACGCGGGCACGCTGTACTCGTAGACCCATGGTCGAACGCAAGAAAGTGCTGTTGCGGCTGGACCCGGCCGTGTACGACGCGATGGCGAAGTGGGCCGCCGACGACCTCCGCAGCGTGAACGCGCAACTCGAGTACGCGCTGCGGCGCGCACTCGAGGCGGCGGGTCGTCCGCCGCGCGACTCGGGCTGATTCGCGCTGCCCCTCGCCGGCGAGGGTCAGGGCTTGTGGCAGACGAAGATTGCGGTCCCGGGGAACAGTTGGCCGCGGAGGGGACTCCACTGACCCCATTCGCGGTCCAGCCACTCCGGCCAGTCGGGTTCGACGATGTCGCGCAGTTCCAGTCCGGCGGCGACGATCTCGCGGACCCGGTCGCCGATCGTCCGGTGATGCTCGACGTACGTCGGTGTCCCGTCGTCGTCCACCTCGACGTAGGGCGTGCGGTCGAAGTAGGGGATCGTCGCGGTGAGACCCTTCGGCCCCGGGTCGTCCGGAAAGATCCAGCGCACCGGATGATTCACCGAGAACACCCACAGTCCGCCCGGTCGCAGCACCCGCGCGACCTCCCGCATGACCAGCGCGGAGTCGGCGACGAAGGGGACGGCGCCGAACGCCGAGCAGGCGATGTCGAACGACTCGTCGGCGAACGGCAGCGCCTCGGCGCCCGCCTGCACGAGCGGCACCCGCGGCCCGCCCGCTGTCATCGCGTCGAGGCCGCGGGCGAGCATCCCCCGCGACAGGTCCAGTCCGACCGCTCGCGCTCCCCGGCCGGCGAGCCAGCGTGCGCAAGGGGCGGAACCGCACCCCACCTCGAGTACGTCCTTGCCCGCGACATCGCCGAGCAGGTGGACGTCGCCTTCGTGCAGACCCTCTGGGCACCAGACGAACTCGCCGCCCGCGGACTGCACCCCGAGGAATTCCCCGTGCGTGCGGTGGTAGTCGTCGGCGTCGGCGTCCCACCAGGCGCGGCTGGCCCGCTCGCTGTCGGCCGAGCCGACGCGGGTGCGGCTCACGCCGGCGGTGCCCAGCGTGGCGTTGGCCGCGGCGTGGCGGTCGTCGGGAGTGGGAGGTTGCGTCATCGGGGGACCCCTGGCAGGTGTTGTCGATCGTGCTCAGTCGAAGAGTGATCATCCACTGCCTCGCAGCGACCACCGACACCGGACGCGCGTCACGGCAGCCGTCGGGTGAGCACCAGCGCCGACCCGGCGGAGACGATCAGCACCAGCGTGCCCGCGACCAGCCACGGCTGGCTCGCATCCGAACGGGTGACCTCGTAGCCGATCTGCTCCTGCAGGCTCTGGTAGCTCTTGCGCAGTTCGGCGCCGCTGGTCGCGGTGAAGGAGGACCCGCCGGAGAGCCGGGCGATCTCGGCGAGCGAGGCATCGTCGACGGGGACCGGGATCTGCCGGCCCTCGATCGCGACCGTTCCCGCCTCGGTGCCGAAGGAGATGGTCGACACCGGCACTCCCTTGTCCTTGGCCTGACGTGCCGCGGTGAACGCTCCACGCGGGTCGTCGAGATTCTCCGGCACGGTCTCCTTGCCGTCCGACTCGACCACGATCCGGGCTGGCGGGGTGCCCTCGCCGCTCACCAACGCGCCGAACGCGTCGATTGCCTGCAGAGCGGTGAAGATGGCCTCGCCGGTCGCGGTGCGTTCGGCGAGTTGCAGGTGATCGATGGCCGCCTTGATCGCGCTGCGGTCGCGGGTCGGCGACACCAGCACCGAGGCCGTCCCCGCGAAGGCCTCCAGCCCGAGATTGATGCCCGGGGTGAGTTCGTCCGCGAACGCCTTGGCCGCCTCCTGGGCCGCGGCGATCCGGGACGGTGCGACGTCCGTGGACTTCATGGACAACGACACGTCGATGACCAGCAGCACCGTGGCCCGGTTCCGGGGGATCCGCTGCGCGGCGGTCGGGCCGGCCAGTGCGACGACCAGCAGCACCGTCCCTGCCAGGAACAGGGCTGTCGGGACGTGCCGGGACACTCCGGGGCGCCGCGGCGCGACCTGCTCGAGCAGCTCGAGGTTGGTGAATCGCAGGAACTGGCGTCTGCGGAGCCGCTGCACCACCAGGTAGCCGACGAGCAGCGCGACCGGCGCGAGCAGCAGCGCCAGCCACCACGGGGAGGCGAACAGGGGGCCACTCACCAGTCGCCGTCAACGCATCCGGTGATGCACGTACCCGTGGTAGCCGCCGCCGTGCGCGAACACCGTGACGGCGACCACCGCGTAGACCAGTACGAAGAGCAGGAGCAGGCCGCCGAAGAGCCACAGCGAGATCTGGCCGAGCCGGCGAACCCGGTCCGACGCGTCGGTGGCGCCCTCGACGTCCCCGTCGGCCCACAGCGGGTAGACGTTGAACGCATGGGTGAACGCGGCGAAGGCGAGCGGCCAGAAGAACAGCAGCGACGCCACCGCCCATCCGGCGTTGCTCGGCGGTCGCGCGCGCCCGGCGTCGGGGGTGGCGCTGGGTGTTTCGGCGGTCGCGGGTGGTTCGGGTGCAGGTGGAGTACCGGGCGTGGTCATCGCGACCCTCCTGATGTGAGACGAGTCACTTCGACGGTACCGATTCCGCGCTGAGGAATCGCTGAATCCCGTCGGCCATCGGCCCGGGTTTGCCCAGCTAAGTACCGGTCGCGTACCCTAATCCACGCGAGTGTCCACACTGCCGCACCGAAACCGGCGCGGCGCGGGGATGTTCGTGAGTCCGACAGAACACCATCAACCGACTATCTATCCCTCCGGAGCAACTCACCTAATGCCCTCCACAACCACCACCTCGCCGCAGGTAGCCGTCAACGACATCGGCTCTGCCGAGGATTTCCTCGCCGCCATCGACGCCACGATCAAGTACTTCAACGATGGCGACATCGTCGAAGGCACCATCGTCAAGGTCGACCGCGACGAGGTCCTGCTCGACATCGGTTACAAGACCGAAGGTGTCATCCCTTCCCGTGAGCTCTCCATCAAGCACGACGTCGACCCCAACGAGGTCGTCTCCGTGGGCGATGAGGTCGAAGCCCTGGTCCTCACCAAGGAGGACAAGGAAGGTCGACTGATCCTGTCGAAGAAGCGTGCTCAGTACGAGCGCGCCTGGGGCACCATCGAGGAGCTCAAGGAGAAGGACGAGGCCGTCAAGGGCACCGTCATCGAGGTCGTCAAGGGCGGCCTGATCCTCGACATCGGTCTCCGCGGCTTCCTCCCGGCCTCGCTCGTCGAGATGCGTCGTGTCCGCGACCTCCAGCCGTACGTCGGCAAGGAGATCGAGGCGAAGATCATCGAGCTCGACAAGAACCGCAACAACGTGGTCCTGTCGCGTCGTGCATGGCTCGAGCAGACCCAGTCCGAGGTCCGCAGCGAGTTCCTGCACCAGCTGCAGAAGGGCCAGGTCCGCAAGGGCGTCGTGTCCTCCATCGTCAACTTCGGTGCCTTCGTGGACCTCGGTGGCGTCGACGGCCTGGTGCACGTCTCCGAGCTGTCCTGGAAGCACATCGACCACCCGTCCGAGGTCGTCGAGGTCGGCAACGAGGTCACCGTCGAGGTTCTCGACGTCGACCTGGACCGCGAGCGCGTCTCCCTGTCGCTGAAGGCGACCCAGGAGGACCCGTGGCGTCAGTTCGCCCGCACCCACGCGATCGGTCAGATCGTTCCGGGCAAGGTCACCAAGCTGGTTCCGTTCGGCGCGTTCGTCCGCGTCGAGGAGGGCATCGAGGGCCTGGTGCACATCTCCGAGCTGGCCGAGCGCCACGTGGAGGTTCCGGACCAGGTCGTGGGTGTCGGCGACGATGCGCTCGTCAAGGTCATCGACATCGACCTCGAGCGTCGTCGTATCTCGCTCTCGCTCAAGCAGGCGAACGAGGACTACAACGCCGAGTTCGACCCGTCCAAGTACGGCATGGCCGACTCGTACGACGAGCAGGGCAACTACATCTTCCCCGAGGGCTTCGATCCCGAGACCAACGAATGGCTCGAGGGCTTCGACAAGCAGCGTGAAGAGTGGGAAGGCCGCTACGCCGAGGCCGAGCGTCGCCACAAGATGCACACCGCTCAGATGGAGAAGACCGCCGCAGACGAGGCCGCCGAGGCTGCCAACGCTGCCGCCGGCTACTCCTCGGAGTCCGGTTCCGCCGAGGGTGGCGAGTCCGCCGGTACCTCGTCGACCGAGGCGAGCGGATCCCTGGCCAGCGACGCTCAGCTCGCTGCGCTGCGCGAGAAGCTGTCCGGCAACGCGTGATGTGACGGCCCGCTAGCCGGGTCGACGTGAAAGGCCCCGGTCCTGCACTGCAGGACCGGGGCCTTTCGCTGTCGGGGGGAACGCGGTGCCGGCTCACGCTCCCGGACTGGATATCAGCTCGTCGAGCATGGCGGCCTTCTCCACCAGGTCGTGTTCGGTGGGATTGTCGCCGTCGGGCAGTTCCCGGCGCAGGTCCTCGAGGGTGATGATCACCCACGCCGAACGCTGCGTCGCGTCGTTGCCCGCCAGGATCCTGATCGAGCCCTCCTCGAGCACCAGTGTCGGAGCGTCGACGGAGCTGTCGAGGAGCATTCGCAAATCGTCCGCTGTGACAGTCATGTACTCACGGTAGAACCGGCGCGGCCTCCTCGCCAGACGACAGTGACCCCGCCCGAGATTCGGGCG